>DASPXY010000800.1:0-2925 GCA_035637055.1 Gemmataceae bacterium
TCGGCATCATCGGCTGGAGCCACGGCGGCCTCATCACGCTGATGAACCTCTTCGCTCATCCAAAGGAGTACCAGGTCGGTTACGCGGCTGTTCCCGTCTGCGACCTGGTAGCCCGCATGGGCTACATGGACGAGGGCTATCGTCAACTATTCTCTGCTCCGTATCACATCGGCAAGACCGTCCGCGAGGACGTCGATGAGTATCGCCGTCGCTCCCCGGCCTGGAACGCGGAGAAGTTGCGCACGCCGCTGCTCGTCCACACGACGACGAACGACGAGGACGTCCACGTACTGGAAGTCGAGAACCTGATCAAGGCGCTGAAGGCCGCCGGCAAGCCGTTCGAGCACAAGGTCTACCAGGACGCGCCCGGGGGACACTCGTTCAACCGTCTCGACACGAAGTTGGCGAAAGCATCGCGCGCCGAAGCATATCGCTTCCTGGCGAAGTACCTCAATCCCCCCAATCCCGCCAAGTGAACATTAAAGCGCGGCGAGCGGCGCGGCGTCAGCCCGCCGGTAGAGAATAGGTGTTCTCTACCGGCGGGCTGACGCCGCGCCGCTCGCCGACGTTCAGTACCACTCCGACGGCAACTCCCTCTGGTATCTTTCCGCCGTTTCGCGCACTAATAGCCCCGCACCTGAGCGGCGCCCCTCATCTTCCCGCGGTCGGGCCCGGAACCCCGCCGCCATTCCATTCATCCAGAGGTCTGCACGTGTTGCGCAAAGCGGCAGTGACGCTGTCTCTATGTGTTCTTCTCGCCGCCCAGTTCGGACTCGTGGTCGGCCCGCTCCAGGGCAGGCTCCCCGTCCCGGAGCCGCTTCGCTGGACCGGCGCCGACCGACCGCGCGCCGAGCGCACGGTCTTCCTGGGCGGACGGCTCTCCGAGGAGCAGACCGTCGCCTTCACCGCCGCGGTCCAGGCGAGCGGGTACCCCGGCGTCGTCCTGTTCGATACCCCAACCTCACGCAACTGGACGCGCGCCTTTTTGAAAGCGTTTCAACCCACGCAGGTTGTCGCCGTCGGCTCGTTCCCTGAGGGCATCGCCGACCTCGACTTGCGTCTTGGCATCAAGACGGCACGGACCTTTCGCTGGGAGGACGGTCAGCCTCCCGATCTGCAGCGTGCCCTCTTCCCGCAAGCACCGCGAGTCGTCGTCACCCCGGCTGAGCCGCGCCGCCTACTGCTCCAGGCTGCGTGCCTGGCAGGCGTTCTTGAGGCGCCGCTGCTCGTCCGCCAGGGTCGTCCTGGTGACGCCACCGAGTTGAAGGGCTGCCTGGAAGGATGGGGGACACGGGAGCTCCACGCCGTCGGCGACACTGCGAAGTTGTGCCGCAACCTACCGGGCGTGCGCGTCGTCTCCCTCGCCGATGAGGCGGCCGTGTTCGAGGCTTACGTGCGTTATCAACACAAAAAGGGATCGCTCAAGACGCTCATTCTCGCCAACCCCGCCGACACTGGCCCCGGGCGCGGTGGCATGTCGGCGCTGGCCCCGTGGGTGGCGCTGCAGAAGCACGCGGCCCTGCTGTTAACCAACGAGGACGGCAGCAATCCCGAGACGGTCGTGCGCGCGGCCCTGCGCCGGCCCGAACTCCAGAACGCCGACACGCTGATTCTCCTGGCGAACCTCCGGGCGATCCCGATGAAGCGCTGCCCCAATCCGGTCGAAGGCGATCGCGACGAGTTCATCGAGATGGAACCAATGACGCCGCAGAGCGACGAGCCTGTCAGCTTCGCGACTGGCCGCCTATTTCACGACGATCCGAACGTCGTCGCGCTGATGCTGGCGCGCTCGCGCCTGCTGCGTCCCGAGGCCGGCTTCAAGCACAAGGCGCTGATCGTCAGCAATCCCGGCGGCGGTCTGCCATTGCTCGAAGCGCTGTCGCGCAACACCGCCACCGAGTTCCGCAACGCGGGCTACGACGTGACGCCTTTCTTCGGCCGGCAAGCCAAGAAGGACACCGTGCGCCGCCTGTTGCCCGAGCAGACCGTCTTCCTTTGGGAAGGCCATCACAGCACGCTGGTGCGCGACTATGGCATCCACGAATGGTCCGAACCGCTGCGGCCGTCGCTCGTGTTCCTGCAGAGTTGCCTCGCCCTGGCGGAGCCGAAAGCGCAACCGTTTCTGGAACGCGGCTCGGTCGGGGTGATCGGCACGTCGTCGCGCACCTACTCCGGCTCCGGCGGTGCCTTTGCCCTGGCTTTTTTCGATGCCTTCCTGTACGAGGACCAAACGCTGGGCGGGTCGCTGCGCCACGCGAAGAACTTCATGCTGGCCTTCGCCAAATTGAAGGACAAGCGCCTCGGCGGGCAATCGAAACTGCGCGGCGCCAATCTGCGCGCGGCCTGGGCGTTCAGCCTGTGGGGCGACCCGACGCTGAAGATGCCGCGGCCAACGCCGCCCGCGGGCGCGCTGCCGTCGGTCCGGCACGAGGTACGCGGCAACGCGATCGTGGTATCGCTGCCGGAGGATGCCCACGAAAAACTGCAGACCGCCAGCTATCAGGCGGACGTGCGGCCGAATGCACGCCTGGCCGGGCTGCGGCTGAAGCAGGACGAGGATAATGCCCATCGTCTGGTGCCGCTGGTCTTCGTCGAGGTGTCGCTGCCCGGCTCAGGCAAGACGCCGGTGCTGCGGTCAAAGTTGCCGGAGTCGCGCTGGGTGTTCTGCTGGGACAGTCGCACCCGCCGCGGTTACCTGCTGCTAACACCGCGCGCAAGTGATCGCGGCGAGTTGCGCTTTCAGATCGTGTGGAATTGAGGGAACCACAGAGACACAGAGACGCGGAGAAGACCAAGACAAAGAAAAAGGAGAAAAAGAGAAGAAAGAGCCAACAGCTCGTTCCTTTTCCTCTCTTCTTCTCTCTTCTTATCTTCTCTGTGCCTCTGTGTCTCTGTGGTTCAAAATGATCGGAACAGAGAGGCAAT
>DASPXY010000801.1:0-6479 GCA_035637055.1 Gemmataceae bacterium
GCTCACCGGGCCCAGATGGAAGGCATCGCCACCGAGGACTCCACGGCCGTAACGTGCAGGAAGTGCCTGGAACTGCTCGACAAGCTCACCAAAGAGAAAAGAGAGTCGTGAACAGCACGTGTGTTCGCGCCCGAATTCGACTGAATTGAGAGACCTTCCGCCCGCGATCGCGGGCGGAAGGGGCCGCGCAGCGGGTCCCGGAGGGACGGGAGGAGCACAGCGCACCCCGGGAACGGCATCGCCCTACTCGGCTCTCGACCCATTGCTGACGAGGAGTCGTCGCATGCTTCGCACCCTCCTGTTCGTCGCTGCCCTGCTGGGGCTGGCCACCCCCAGCGCCGCTGGGCAAGACCGCCCCCTGGCCCTGCACCCAAACAACCCGCATTACTTCCTCTTCCGCGGTCAACCGACGATCCTCTTGACCTCCGGCGAGCACTACGGGGCGGTGCTCAACCAGGACTTCGACTACACCCGCTACCTCGACGAACTGAAGCGCTGTGGCTTCAACCTGACGCGCACTTTCTCCGGCACCTACTTCGAGGTGCCCGGCTCCTTCAAGATCGTGGACAACACGCTCGCCCCCACGGCGAAGGCCTACCGCGGCCCTTGGGCTCGGAGCAACCAACCCGGGGCCGCCGACGGGAGTAACAAGTTCGACCTGAGCCGGTGGGACGCGACCTACTTCGCCCGCCTGAAGGACTTCGTCGCGCAGGCCGGCAAGCGGGGCATCGTCGTCGAGTTGGTCCTGTTCTGCCCCCTCTACGACGACAAACTCTGGCACGTCAGCCCGCTGCGGTCAGCCAACAACGTCAACGACGTCGGCAAGGTCGGCCGCAAGGCGGTCTTCGCCCTCAAGGAACAGGCCCTCACCCAGGCTCAGGAGGCTGTTACCCGCAAGCTCATCACGGAGTTGAAGGACTTTGATAACGTCTACTTCGAGGTGTGCAACGAGCCGTATTTCGGCGGCGTCACCCGCGCCTGGCAGGACCGCATCATCGACGTCATCGTGGACGCTGAGAAGGGCCTTCCGCACCGGCACCTGATCGCTCAGAACGTCGCCAACGGCGCGGCCCGGATCGAGAAGCCGAACCCGCACGTCGCGGTCTTCAACTTCCACTACGCCACCCCGCCGACCGCCGTGGAGCTGAACTACTCCCTGAGCCGGCCGATCGGCGACGACGAAACCGGCTTCAAGGGCACAGGCGACCGGGCCTACCGGACGGAGGCTTGGGACTTCTTGGTGGCTGGCGGGGCCGTCTTCAGCAATCTCGACTATTCATTCACCTGCAAGCACCCTGACGGCACGTTCCAGGTAACCACCTCGCCGGGCGGCGGCGGACCGGAACTGCGGCGGCAACTCGGCATCCTCAAGCGGTTCCTGGACGGCTTCGAGTTCGTCAGGATGAAGCCGGCCAACGACCTCCTGCGCAAGCAGCAGATCACGCCCGAGCCGGTGCCGAAGGGGGCCAAGCCGGGGCCGGCGGCGACGGTCCGCGTGCTGGCGGAGCGCGGTCGGCAATACGCCGTCTATGTCCGCGGCGGCGTGGCCGTGGAGCTGACCCTGGAGTTGCCAGCAGGGGGCTACCGGGCGGAGTGGCTCAACCCGCGCACGGGCCAGGTGGACCGCGCCGAGGATTTCCGGCACAACGGTGGGGAACGCTCCCTGGTGGCTCCGGCCTACACCGAGGACATCGCCCTGCGCCTGACCCACGCCGCGGAGAAACGCTGAATGATGGACGGCCAAACTTCGCGACGCGACCATCGCCGTAGCGTGCCTGGACGGGAGCACGCACGCCGGCTCGTCAGAGGGACGGTCACCCCAAACCAGCTGACGGGACCGAGGAGCACGGTTCCTACGAGCAGCCTGGCGCAGTTCGGTCTGGTGCTGGTGTTGACCTTCGGCGGTTGCTCGGGGCCACCTGCGACGCCTCCGCAGGTGCCCCCGCGTGGCGAGGTCGCAGCGGCGCGCGTCGCACTCGACAACCTGCTGGACCTGATGCGCCAACGGCTGCTGGTTCAGCACGAAGTAGCCCGCGTCAAGTGGCACGCGCGGCTGCCCATCACCGACCCGAAGCGCGAGCAGGAGTTGCTCGACAGGGCCGAGGCACAGGCCCGCGACCTCGGCCTTGAGCCGGGCTTCGCGCGGGAGTTCTTCCGGGCTCAGGTGCAGGCCGGCAAGCTGGTGCAACAGGCCGACTTCGACGCCTGGCAACGGAGCGGAACCACGCCGCCAGACGGCGGGCCAAACCTCAAGGCGCTGCGCCTGCAGATTGACAGCCTGAACCGCAAGCTCTTGGAGGCGCTGAAGGACGCTGGCCGGCACCTGCAGCACGAGGTAGGCCGGAGAGCAGTTCAGGACCGGGCCGACGTGGTCCTGCGCGGGGACGGGATCACCGCGGCAGTTTGCCAGGCGGCCTGCGCTCCACTCCTGCGCCCCTGAGTCCGACGCAACGGCCGGGGGTGAGGTCGCAACTGCCCGGCATGACGGCCAGCCTCACCGCACAGCGAGTCTTACAGCGCTGGGGGTGGGGATGTCCCCTCTTGCCTGGCCCGCCCGTATGCTGAAGGTGACCCGTTCGCCGCTGCGCCCCACCGCGAGGTCTACCTTGAAAGCACCCATTCTGGTTACCACCCTCACTGCCGCCTTCCTGGCCTTGCCCGCCCGGCAGCGGCCGGCACGCGCGGGGCTGACGAGTTGTTCTGGGCGCCGACGCTGGAGCAGGCGCTCGACGTGGCCACCCAGACCGGCCGCCCGATCTTCCTGGTCCATTACACCTGCGTCGGCGCGAAGAGCCCGACCTACAGCGGCCAGGGCGGTTGGGCGGATCGTCCACTACCCCGGCCGCGTGCAGGGCGTCGGCTTCCGCGCCACCGCGGCCGAGATCCCCAGGGCGTATCTGGTCACGGGCTGGGTGAAGAATCTCCCCGGTGGCCGGGTTCAACTCCTCGCCGAGGGGCCTGCTGTGGAGGTAGACCACTTCCTCGACGCCATCCGCGCTCGCTGGGGCCAGAACATCGAGAGGGCGGACACGCAGGAGCGCGAGGCGCTGGGCCGGCAACCAGACTTCCGCGTGGTGCGCTGAGATCGGGTGCCATCCTGCTGCTCGTGCTGGGCTCCTCGTTGGTGGTCGAGCCAGCGGCCTCGCCAGGACCGCTCCCGCTCCCTCGCGAAGCTCGACGAGGCGGTCAACGCTGTCTGTCGCGCCCATCCGCAAGGCGAGTGACTGCCCCCAGCAGCCGCAAGGGGCAGCCTTCGCGATTCCAGGGAGCACGCGCGGCGACGTGACGTGAGTGGATGGCGGCCCGGATGCCGTCAGTCCTTCTTCTCGCTCTCCTGCTGGAACCGCACCTCGCCAGCGAAGCGTTCGACCAGGGCCACCGCCGCTGGGTGGGTGATCCCCGACGCCGGCTGGCCCGCCAGGGGAGCCAGCACCCGCCAGCGGACCAGCATGGCCTTCCCCGCGCCGCCCACCTCGACCCGCGCGATCTCGATCCGCGTCCCCGCCGGCTGCACGCCGGCGCTGACCCCGACGACCATCTTCTGGGTGAAGTCGATCCCCTTCACTCCCAGCGCCTTGGCGTACCGCGCTGCGGCCTCTCGTCGCATCCGCTCCAGCACTGGCTCGGGCGCCCGCAGCCGTGGGTCGATCAACTCGGCCTCGCTGCGCACGACCCACTGCCGCGGCGGGGCCTCGGGCGACCAGCCGTCAGGCCAGAACGCGCGGGCCACTGGCCTCACCTCCTGACCGGCCGGGCTGGGGTCCTTTGCCCCCGCCTGGTCCGCTGGTGGCAGCCGACGGAACGCCACCTCCCCGTCGAAGCGGTCGATCAGCACGGCCTGCAGCGGCCGGGTGAGCACGCCTTGCGCCTTGTCGGGGCGGACGCGCCGCCACGAGACGGTCAACCGCTTCGCCTCACCGTCCCGCTCGACACGCGTGATGGCGACGGCGTAGGGGGCGCTGGGCGGCCCGCCGCCGCTGATGCCGACCAGCGGCATCGAGCCGTCCTCGACGACCAGCAGCATCTGCTTCGTGAAGTCGATGCGACCAACCTTGAGGGCCTGCGGGACAGTGATGAGGGCTCCCCTGCCGGCGACCTTCGCCAGTTCGTCCTCGCCCCGCACGGCCCGCTCATGCACGCCCCGGTCGGCGGCGCCGGTGTGCGTTGGCAGGTGGGGCCACGCCCCGCGGGCCAGGATGGTGACCGCGGGCCCGGTCGCGGCGGGCTCACCGGCGTCGGCCCACGTCCAGGCAGCTGCGGCCGAGAACAGGACGGCCAATGGGATGCGGCTCATGGTCCCCTCCGGTTCGGATTCGGGATCGGGCGTCTGCGCTCCATTGTACGCGGGGCGAGTTGCGTCGGCGGCGCAACCCTGGCGCCCCCGCCCGGGTCAGGTCGGACTGGGTGGGGAGCCGTGGGCCGAGCAGAGAGCGGTTCGGCCAGGCGGTCGCCGTTTCTTACCTGGGAGGTTTCACCGCCGGCTGGCGGGATGCCTGCCAGAGTTTGACGTCCCCGTCCGGGCTTGCTACGGCGAGCAACTGGCCGTTGGGACTGAAGGCGACTTCACAGAAGTTGCCGGGGAGGGTGAATGCTTCCTGGCCGGTCTTCACGTCCCAGAGTTTGACGCCAAACTCGCCGAGGGCGGTCGCGAGACGCCGGCCGTCCGGGCTGAAGCCCACGCCGACAATATACTTCGAGTTCTCCCTGATGATCACCGACTGCGCCCCGGTGTGGGGATTCCACTTCGCGACGGCCCCATCTACCCGTGCCAGGGCCAGGGAGTCGCCGTCCACGTCAAGCGTCGCGGCAGTGCGTTTGTCCGATAAGGCAGCGAGTTCCTGGCCGGTGGCCGCCTGCCACACCTTGACGTTGCCACTCGCAGTCCGGGAAAGGAGTCGCACGCCGTCCGGCGCGTACATCACCTGGACCACGGATCCCGCGGACGGCTGGAGGAGACGTATCTGTGCTCCCGTGGTCGCGTCCCAGATGCGCACGGTCCTATCCTGGCCACCGGTAGCGAGGTGGCGGCCGTCCGGGCTGAAGGCCACGCAGTACACGATCCTCACATGGCCGCGAAAAGTCAGCACCTCGGCGCCCGTGGCGACGTCGCAAATCTTCGCCGTCCCGTCTTCGCTGGCCGTGGCGAGACTGCGGTCATCCGGGCTGAAAGCCAGACCGCGGACGGCGTCGGTGTGGGGCCGCCACTCGCGGACCTGTTCCGCGGTCCTGGTGTCCCATACCGTCACTGTCCCGTCCGCATTTCCCCGAGCCAGGTGCTCGCTGCCTGCGCTGAAGCCGATCGTGGGGGCCGGCCAGGCTTGCCGCGCAGGATGCGGACCTCCTGGTCTGCCGTGCTCAGGTCCCAAACGCAAACCGACCGGAGTTGACCGCAGGCGAGACGCTTGCCGTCCCGGGTGAACGCCAGAGCCAACACCGGGTCGGTGTGTCCCCGCAGCGTGTACATCTCCTGGCCACTGGCGGCGTCCCAGACCTTCACGAGTTTATCCGCCCCGCCTGTGACCAGGAGTTTGCCGTCGGGAGAGAAGACCAGGCTGCGAACAGGGCCGGTGTGGCCGCGCAGGATGCATACTTCCGCGCCGCTGGCGACGTTCCAGACGATCCCTGTCCCGTCGTCACAGGCGGCGGCGAGTCGCTCGCCGTCCAGGCTGAAGGCCACGTGCCAGATGAAACTCCGCGCGCCCTTCAGTGTCCTGACTTCTCGCCCATCCGCGACGCTCCAGATCCGCACCGTATCGGCACCAGCCAGGGCGAGCCACTTGCCGTCGGGGCTGAAGGCCGCCTTGTTCAATCCCTGGAGCAGGCCCTTCCTCTGTGCCGGCTCCAGTCCCGCGGCGAGGGTGGTGACTTCCCTGCCGGTGATGGTATCCCAGACCTTCACTGGCCCCTTCAGGTCCGTGGTCGCATAGCGTCTGCCATCCAGGCTGTAAGCGAGGACGGTGAGCCCCTTGGGTGGTCCCGGCAAGAAGAGCAATGACGTCCCGGTCGTCGCGTCCCAGACGCGCAACGTTCCCATCTGCTGGGCAAGGAGGCAAGGGCGCTGGGAGCCCACCTCGCCGCCGGGCAAGGCCAGCCCGGTGCCCTCCTTGTTGAAGGGTAGATTCCCTTGCCAGAAGGTCCGCCCCTGGTAAACAAAGAGCGGGCGTCCCGTCGCTACCTGCCACACCTTGCCCCCGGTCCCGGTGCTCCACGCCAGGCGCTCGCCGTCCGGGCTAAAGCTGACGTGATAGATGAACTGGTTCGACTCGGGAAAGACCTGCGGCTCGGGGCGGCACAGGCGCTTGAGATAGTGCCATTCCCAGTGGCGGTGTTCCGGCAAGCAGGCGTCGAGCAACCGCTCGGCCTGGTCCAAATAGTTCGCCTGCCACTGGCGATGCGCCAGGGCGATCCGGAGGAAATAGAGGTGTTCCTGGGCCTCTTCGCGCTGGCGCTGTTCCTCCTTCCGGGCGTGTTCCTTCGCG
>DASPXY010000802.1:0-3230 GCA_035637055.1 Gemmataceae bacterium
AGGGGGCAGAGTTACTCCTGGATGACTTGCTCCTGTACGAGCCGGGAAGGTAGTACCCGTGCAGGCGAGAGTTTATCCAAGCCCCGCTCCTCTCGCTGCGCGGGCGTGCTTGCGATGGGCGGGACCGGAGCGTAGAATCCAGACAATCATGAAACCGCGCCGCAACTCCCTGGTGTTGATCCCGCAACACTTCGGCTGCCTCGTCTTTGACCGGCGGACGTCGCGCTATCTGCCGTTCGACCGCGAGGCGACCGAGTTGCTTTGCGCCCTCGCACGCGAACCGCTGCACGCCGTTCTTGCCGGGCTACGCGACGACGACCGTGACGCAGTCGTGCGCTTCTTCCGCTGCTTCTACGAACGCGGCTTCTTCACCCTCGACGGCCACCTCGCCGCCGACGTCCTCGATGTCGATGTGCCCGCGGATCACCTCGTCGGGCCGCTCGCGGTCCACCTGGAGATCGTCGGCGCTTGCAACCTCACCTGCACGCACTGCTTCGCCGGAGTCCTGCCGCGGAACCATCACCCGCTGACACTACCGGAACTGGACACCCTTTTCGGCGACCTCGCCGGGCTTGGTTCGTTTCGCCTCGGACTGACCGGCGGCGAACCGCTGCTGCGCAAGGATCTGTTCGACGTTCTCGACGTGGCGACCGGGCACGGACTGCATCCGTGCCTGACGACGAATGGCCTGCTTATCACGGAGGAGATTGCCCGGCGCCTCGGCGAGCGGCGGTTGGTCTGGCTCAACGTCAGCCTCGAAGGGCCGTCCGCCGAGACCAACGATGCCGTGCGCGGCTCTGGCACGTTTGACGCCGTCGTCGAGAAATTGAAGTTCCTCGGCCGCCACGCACGCTTCACGTTAGCGTTCACCATCACGCGGCTCAACGCCCATCTCGTCAAGGAATGCGCCGACCTGGCCTATCGCGTCGGCGCCCATACCGCCGTTTTCCGCCCGCTCTACCCCGTCGGCGTCGCGCTGGATCACCTCGACCTGATGCCGACGTTCAGCCAGTACACCGGCGCCCTGCGCGACCTGGCCGGGATGGACGTCCCCGGCGCCGACCTGCGCGGCCTCGATCCGTTCAGCCCCGCGAGCCGCGCCGCGACGCAGCCGCAAATCCACACAAGCCATACTTGCGGGGCGGGCAATCACGTCTGCTCGATCTCGGTCCAGGGCGACGTCAACCCGTGTAGCTTTCTGGGCGCCGCCTTCAACGGCGGCAATATCCGTCAAACACCGTTCCCGGTCCTGTGGCGGACAAGCCAGCAGTTTCGGCGGATGCGTGAGGCGCCGAAGGCGGGCGGTTTTCGCGGCGGCTGCCGGGCCAGGGCGCAGACCTTCGCCGGCTCCGTCGATGCGCCCGATCCGTGGTTCGAGGAGCACCTCGGCAGCAGCCACGCAGCAACCTTCCATCCTGGGGCCAACGTCGAGGCTTGCCGCCTCACAACCGAGTTTCCCTATCCGCTAACCGTTCTGAGCGAACCGTAAGGGGCGATTTCAGAAACCCCTCCCCCAACCCCCTCCCCTGCGAGGAGAGGGGGAGAAGAAGCGATGTTGTCTTGCTTGCTCCCCCTCTCCCGTTGGGGGAGGGGGTTGGGGGGAGGGGTTTCTGAAACAGTTTCTAAGCTCAATGCGCCGCTGCCGCCGCGGCTTCTGCCTCGGCGGGCGTCGGTGGCATTCGCGGCTGCAAGATGCGGTAGAACACCGGCACCACGAACAACGTCAGCAGCATCGACGTACACAGGCCCCACACAATCACCGTCGCCAGCGGCCGCTGCACGTCGGAGCCCAGGCCGGTCGCCAGCGACGCCGGCAGCAACCCCAGAATCGCCACCGACGAGGTCATCAGGATCGGCCGCAGCCGTTCCTGCGCACCCTTCAGGATCGCCCCGTCGAGCGCCAGGTTGGCGGAGGTGCCGTTGGTGTCCTCCGTGACGCTGTCGATGATCGGCTGTGTGAAATTGAAGCGCGTCGTTGGATATTCCTCGCGGAAGCGCCGCCCCAATGCATTCACCAGATCGTGCTTGTTGTCGAACTGCTGCCAGCGGGCGCGCAGCTTCGGCGAGATCATCATCTCCATGCGGCTCGGTGGAAACGGGTCGGTGCCGCTGTCGTTGCGCCCCGATTGCACGGCGATGGCGGCCGCGAGGATTGCCCGCCGCACTTCCCGTCGCGACGCCTCGCGACCCAGATTCCCCAGGCGATGGACGATGTTCTCCGCCATGATGACCGCTCCATCGACGATGATTCCGAAGTCGATGGCGCCGATCGACAGCAGGCCGATGGGGATGTTGACCAGGTGCATCAGGACCAGGGCGAACAGCAGGGCGAAGGGGATGGTCAGCGCCACCAGGCCGGCCACCTTGGGACTGCCCAGGAACAGCAGCAGCATCAGGACGATTAGCGTGATCCCCAGCAGGACGCTGTGAGCGACCGTCTCGAAGGTGCTCTCCACCAGGTTCCTACGGTCGTAGAAGATATCGAGCCGTACACCCTCGGGCAAGGAGAGCAGCGCGGGCCGTGGGGCGCTCGGACGGATGGCCGGTGGGAGTGCGGGTTTGCTCCCGGGGTCACCCGGGCAGGGAGTTATGTCGGAACGGGCGAGGTGGCACATCGAGGACAACCGCCTCGCGCATGAATGCCGGCAGGGTCGGCGGCGCGTAGTCGCGGACGCTGCAGCCTGTCAGGGCGAGCAAGCAGCCGGCGAGGGCAGTGAGCGGCACACCCCACGCACGCCTGGGCCGGGCGCAGTGGCAATCCACAATCCAGGCCTTCATGGTCGGACCCAGTGCCGTGCGGTTCATCGGTCGGAGAGGACGGTTGCAGCGGGCGGAATAGTCTTTGCGCGCCGGGCTGTCAACGTGGATTCCAGTCCGTGGGGGAAGTCTGGAGAATCCAGGGGCATTGTAACAGCCTGCGTGCGCCAGCGTCGAGAGGGGCGTCCCGGTCTGGCCCTTCGGCAGACGGTGTCGCGGCGGAATGTTCGGACTTGCGCGATTGTGGCGGCCGGAGCGGTTGGAAAAAGACAAGGCCGCCGAAGCCGGCGGCCTTGAGGGCTCTGGGGAGTCTACAGCGCGACCTGGGAGGGGGAAGGCTCTCGGGCCCTTGCGGATGACAAGGTGACAGGGTGACACGGTGACCAGGTGACCGGCGTAACTCCCTTTCACCTGGTCACCTGGTCACCTGGTCACCGTGTCATCCTCACGCGGGCCTGAAACAGCCTTCCTTC
>DASPXY010000803.1:0-2278 GCA_035637055.1 Gemmataceae bacterium
AGGACGTTGCCGCCCAGGAGGTCGAGCGCATCGATGCCGCCGCTGGGGTTGCTGAAGTAGCCGACCTTGCCGGCGGGATCTGCGACACCTCTCGATGGCAGGGCGAGGGGCGCCAGGAGCGCCTCCTTCTCGCCGGCGCCCGGCGACGCTTCAACGACGCAGACCAGCAGGCCAGCAGCGAGGGCGAGTCGGGGCAGAGTGCGCATCATGGGAACACCTTCCTCTCGGCGGGGCCGGCGCAACGATTTTCAGAAAAAAAGCGGAATCGAGGCGTCATTCCGCCCCCTCTCGTGTATAATACGCTTGTTGGGTGGTTGTAACACCATCCACGGGAGATAACGAACGAATGACCGCTTCCCTGTCTTGGCCTGTCTTGGTGAACCTGCTCTGAGCTTTCTTCTCTCACAGTTTCCGAGATCGTCAAGCTTGTGTTGGTGGAGGGCGACCGCTGCGTTGCACTGCTCGTGTTGCTGAGGCTCCCTGCGGAGTCGCATCACCGGGCGTCAAGGCGTCAGCCGGGCAAACCCCGTTCGCCCCTGTCTTCCGCACCGCCATTGTGCGGTTGTGAGAGTCGATTTGTCTTTGGAGTTGGGCCTGCGGGCCCGAAAGGATCACCATGAGTAAGAATCTGTACGTCGGGAACCTCTCGTTCCAGACCACCGCCGACGACCTCCGCGAGGCGTTCGAGCAGTATGGCAGCGTCACGCGCGCCCAGATCATTTCCGATCGCGAGACGGGCCGTTCGCGCGGCTTCGGCTTCGTCGAGATGGCCGACGGCGCCGAGGAGGCCATTACCAATCTGAACGGCGCCCAGTTCCAGGGCCGCGCCCTGACGGTCAACGAGGCCAAGCCTCGTGAGGAGCGTCCGCGCTCCGACCGTCCGCAGCGCAGCTTTGGCGGCAGCAGTCGCTTCTAAGCTGTTTGCCGGGGTTCGCGCTCAATGGCGAGCGCGAACCCCGGCGGCTTTGCACGCGGATTGACCGACCTGCCTCGTTGTGGGATCAGGTCGTGGCCTCCATCACCAACTCGCCTTTCAATCCCATCAGCCCTTCACTGCCCAGCGGCACAATCTGATCGCCGACTTCCACCTCGAAGAGATCATCGAGTGGTTGATAACTGCGGATGCGCACCGTTGCTCCCGGCATCAGCCCCAGCTCGCGCCAGCGCCGCAGCCGTTCGGGGTGGGTGTCCTCGGCCTCGCGAATCACGACACACTGGCCGGCACGGAACTTGTCCAGCGACTGCAGCGCCCGTTGGGCCAGCGCTCCCTCGCGCGTCGGGATCGGGTGGCCGTGGGGATCTTCGAGGGGTTCGCCGAGGTGGGCCGCGAGGGCTTGCTCAAGGCGCGGCGAGATGGCGTGTTCGAGGGCGTCGGCCTCGGCATCGACCTCGCTCCAGTCCAGGCCGAGCACGCGCGTGAGAAATAGTTCGACGAGGCGATGGCGGCGGATGACGCGCCGCGCCTCGGCGACGCCCTGCTCGGTCAGGATGGCACCGTGGCCGGACTCGTAGCGGATCCAGCCCGCTTCGGCGAGGCGTTTGAGCATGCCATGGACCGAAGGCGCCCGGACCTCCAGGCGCGCAGCGATGTCAACCGGCAACACCTGGCGCTCGGCGCCGCCGAGGCTGTGAATGGCCTTCAGATAATCCTGCACCGCTGGGGTGACATGATCGGGCATGCTGTATCCATCGAGGTTATCCAGGACGCGCGGTCAGGAGCCCGCGAGCCGGCGAATGCCGCGACAATGAGGCTGGATTAGGACGCATGGGTATTATACCGCGTCGGCCCAGCGCCGCCACGAACCGGAAGACTGGCTCAACGCCTGGGCGGTGTCAAGTCCCACAGCAGGATCGCGCTATCCTCTCCTGAAGTCGCCAGCGTTCTGCCGTCGGGCGAAATGGCGGCACAGCGGATCCAGCCGCGCGATCCCGTCAAGCGGTGCCGTTCACCGCCGGTCACCATCTCCCAGAAGCGAACTTCCTTGTCCCAGTGCCCGCTGATCAGCGTTCGCCCATCGGCCGTGAAGGCGAGCGCCCCCGACCAGTTCGTGCCGTCGCCCAGGCGGCGCCGCTGTTCGCCGGTCGCCACTTCCCACAAAAAGATCGGGCTGGTCTGACCCGTGGTGGCCAGGGTCTTGCCATCAGGGGCGAAGACCAGGGTGTAGTCCATGCCCCCCACACCGCGGAGACGCCGCAGCAACTTCGCTGTGGCCACATCATACAGCCCGATGGTGCTGTCCCGCGTGGAGCAGGCGAGCAGCCGGCCGTCGGGCGAGAA
>DASPXY010000804.1:0-2804 GCA_035637055.1 Gemmataceae bacterium
GGCGGCTCCGCGTTGAACGCAGTTGAGGCTGTGAGGCAATAGCCGGTTGCTTTCGCAAGAAGTAGGGAGGGCTACTTGGCCGCCACTGAGACCAGACGGCGAGGAAGCGGTGAGCCATGGGAACGGTTGCGGTCTAGGCCGCCGCCGGTGCTGGAGGCCGCTTGGACGTGATGATGTACGCGTGCTTGACGGGTAAGCCGAAGAAGTGCCGGTCCCTCACCTCGACTCGACCGTGCTCGATCTGAATCGCACGATTCAGCGCCTGCACCGCGGCGTCGTGCGGATCGATGACGACGATTCGCGCCAGGCTGGGCAAGCCCTCCTCGCCAAGCCTTGACTTGATCTGTCCGATCAGGTAGTTGACCGTGCTCTGCTTGTCGCCTCCGGCCCACGGGGCGGAAACCATCAGGTCCCAACGATCGGGAGCGTCCTCGCGCATGAAAAGGGCAAAGAGGGTAAACGCGCCTTTCTCGCCGGCGACATACGATTCAAGTTCGGCGAACTTGTCGGTCAGCTCGGGCTCCATCATAGAACCACCAACAACTCATTCGCTGCGTGGATCATGGTCGTTGCGTCAGGTTGCTCGGCCGTGCCGACAACATTGTAGCGCGACTCCACCTTCCAGACGGCCACGGCGTTCCAGAGGGCGAAGTGGTTGTCCTTGATGCGAGCCTCCTGCCCCGAAAGGCGCAACAGGACGTCCAGCTCGTGGGTCTGGACACTTCTGTACGCCTGGAATTCCCCGCCGGTGCTCGGGAACTCCGGCCAGTTGAGGGTCCGGCAGATCCGGGACTTGAGCGCGACTTCCACGGCGTAGCCGCACAGATAGGTGGCGCCGTCGAAGCGGCCGGCGGTGAGAAGCACCTTGGCATCTTCGAGACGAGCCCGAGCGATGTGTTCGAGTTCAGCGACCAGGATCATGGAACACGACGGTCTCACGTAGCTGTCGAACGGTCCCGGTGAGTCAGTACGGTACGCGCCGGGTCTTCGAACGCGCAACGTCACAATTCGGATACATGAGGCCGAGCCATGTCGGTGCGCGAAGAGGCCTCCACGAAGGCAGCCGCGCGAACCGCCCCCAGACGCTTGTGCCGCACGCCGGGTCGCGCGTTGCCGTTGACTCCACGACGCCGCGGAGGACAATTGGCCCGTTCCATGCGAGATCGTCGACCGTCGTTGGCCCGCTCCGGGGAGTCCGCCGTGCTCGACCTGATCATCCGCGGCCGGCGGGTAGTGACGCCGGGGGCCAGACCGTACGCACAAGTCTGCCAAGGGCAACCCCCACGCGGAAACCGGCTCGCTGGGCAGCAATAGGCGCGATTACCGGGATGCTGTCGCTGTCGGGAGCGGCCTGAAGGCGTCCTTCGCACCAGATCAGGAACTCTGGCGTGCGTGCGCAAAGGGCTCCGAAAACGACATCGATCAGCCTGAGGGCAGCGGCTGGCATCAGCACATCGCGCGCATCGAGCACCACGGCGACGGCGCGCGGTCCTCGGGTGCGCCGCGTCAGCTCAAGTTCGTAGTCGATCTTCGCCTCTTCGAGGGCCGCCCGGACGATGGGGAAGGTGCGGCGTGAATCGTCAGCTGCGTCAGGACATCCGCTACGACGGCCGGGCGACCTGGCTGCTGCTAACTGCACTGTAGAACCAGCCATGCGGCATCAAAGCGTCCAAGGCGGGCGTCCTGTTCCCGAATCCAGAAATAGAGCTTCCCGCAGTCGCCCCACATCACATTCAGATCATCGTCCGAATCGAATTGCAGCAGCAAACGCCAGTCCTTACATCCGTCTCGAAGGCTAGCTACCCGCCGGTCATCATCGCTGGTCGCGTCACCGCAATACAGGCCGTTACTCGCAAGCTGTGACTCCAACTCCATTCCATCGCCTTGAACTGGAGCCGGATATCCTCCTGTTTGGTGCTGAGGGAGGTTCTGGTACTGGCCTTCCTGAAGCGCCGAGAGCAAATCAGCTTCTGCATCGGTGAGATTCAACCCGGCGATCGCCTCGCGCTCGAGTGAAGGGTATGAGTCGATGCGCCTGAACACGACCTTCTTCTGTGGAAGCGGAGATTTGGAGTGGCTGTTCATCGTCAGATCAGCGTGGAGACTTTCAGCCTCACGCAAAAAAATGACCGCCCAGCCGCCCTTATCTTTGGGGTCGAAGCCCCAAGGTTGGTTCTCGGCGTCGTAGAAGAACAGGAGTACTCCAGTTGAGGGAAGCCAGTCAAAACGATGGGCGACACCGAGTTCGTGCAGGTCAATGCGGGCCAGGAAGTCCAGAGGCCTTCCATCTCTCGCCGGCCACTGAATGCCGAGAGGCAGGTGCGGTACTCCGCCGATGTAGGAGGATCGTGGATCCTGGGTGCCGACCAGATGAACGGCCGGGGCCGTAAAGCCCATGGTCAGAGCCCTGACATCGCGAGGGGGCGGTCCGGGCGCTTTGCGGCGAAACGAGCTGAAGGCCATACGCTCTCCTCGGCAGCTAACGCTGCTCAGCGGCTGGCAGCCGGTCCGGTGAGCGACTTGTTCGCCAGGGACCGCTCACTTGCCGATCTCCGGAACTGACCGCCCGCGGCAGATCTTCCGGGCGAGGACGTCGGATATCTCCGTGTGGCGCGGCTCCGCCTCGACCGCGCCTGTCGCTGGGTTGGTCCAGAGCGAATGCGACCGGCCCTCCCGCTTCAGATGGCACCCGTGTTTCCTCAGGTGGCGAAGCCGGTCGCCCCGCTTCACCCGACGACGACTCTCTCTCGAATGGCACTGTCGGGCACGCCACGCAGGCCGTCCTTGCGCCGGTCCTCCAGAAT
>DASPXY010000805.1:0-4781 GCA_035637055.1 Gemmataceae bacterium
AATCGCCAGCACCGCGGCCCCGTCGTGGTCTGGCGATCGGGCTGGCTGTACTCCTGCTGTTGCTGCTGGGGGCAAACCTGTGGGCACTGGTGACGCTACCCGGGCGCCTCGCCGTCGAAAAGCCCGCGGCGACCGCGGATCGTCTGCAAGAGCCACCCACCAAGGGGACGCAGCCCCCGCCGGAAGGCGACAAGGACCGGGCGCGGGAGAAGTTCGCTCTCGCGCTGTATCGACTGGCGGGCGAAGGCGAGAAGCAGTCTGAAAGGCAGTGGATCGAGCGCTACCGGCGCCTGTCGAAAGGCGATGCCGACCTGCGTGTGGACGACCCCAAGGGGCAAGCGCTGGTCGGCATGGTGAGCGAACTGGCGCGATACAGCCCCGAGAAAATCGCCAAAATCATTCAGGAGTCGCTGGGCGATCAGGAACTGGTCAAGATGATTGGCGAGCGAGTCAAGGCGCGGCTCGCGGGGAGTCCGGCCCCGCCTTGACCGCCAGGTCCACTCAGTTGCGCAGGTACGACGAGAGCACAGCATTCCAATCCACCTGTTGCTCCGAGACGGTCAACTCAAGCCAGATCTGCTCCTGCTCCGCACTCTTGCTGGCGCGCACCTTCACCACCTCGCCGAGAGCAATGGGTCTGAAAATCCGCGTGCCCTGCTTCTCGACGCGAGTAGAGTCGGGGGAGCGCTCGACGGGAAGAGTTATCTCCAGCGCCAGGTCGAGGAACCACCTGCCATCCTTGCGGCGCGCGACCGTTCCGCGGACATTGGTGCCGGACGGGACGTAGGTCAGGCTCTCGGGGATGCCTTCAATGACGACTTCGCCGCCGGAGATGAACTCGAACGTCTGGCCGATCAGGGTTCGCAGGGTCGGCTCCGCAAGCACTTTGAGTGTGCCGGCCTCCCTGCTGCCGAGGGGATCGCCGCGGTAGATGTGCATCCGGATTTCCAGCACTTTCTGGGGCGGTGGACTGCTGGCGTCCACGGGGGGACCGGCGGGCAGCAGCGGGAGGGTGGCAAGAAGCAACAGACTGTTCACGTTCTGGCTCCTTTCGTTGGGGATTCGGTCTCTCGTTTAGCCTGTTGTGGCACGGTCTCCTGACCGTGCCACATGACCTGACCTGTTGTGGCACGGTCTCCTGACCGTGCCACATGACCTGACCGCAGGTCTCCTCGATGCTCCACAGCACAACGGGGAGACCTGCGGTCGCGAAGAGTGGCACGGTCAGGAGACCGTGCCACAACAGCTCTCGCCGCGGCACGCGCGGTTCTCCGAACCGCGGCGAAACGGCGCGACGCTATACCGCGCAACGCCCCCGAATTTCCAGCCCGATTCGTCAAACTTGCCCGTCTCCCCCGCTCGCGCCGCTTTCTTCTCCAATTCTCCTCTCGCCGTCGCGGTCTGCTCTGCTACCATCAGGGGAAGAGAGACTCGTCATCTTCAGCCCAGCGGGCCGGTATCGATCATGGACAGCGTTCTCAGCCTCATCCTGGGGGGCGGTCGCGGCACCCGCCTGTTTCCGCTCACCATGCTGCGGAGCAAGCCGGCCGTGCCCATCGCCGGCAAGTATCGCCTGATCGACATCCCGATCAGCAATTGCATCAACAGCGGCCTCAACCGCGTGTACGTCCTGACGCAGTTCCTCAGCGTCAGCCTGCATCGCCACATCGCCAATACCTACAAATTCGATCCGTTCAGTCGTGGTTTCGTCGAGGTGCTCGCCGCCCAGCAGACCAACGAGAGCGCCGACTGGTATCAGGGCACCGCCGACGCCGTGCGGCAGAACATTCGCTACGTCCACGAGGATCGTTGCCGCGACGTGCTCATCCTCTCGGGCGATCAGCTCTATCGCATGGACTTTCGGCAGCTGCTCAAGACGCATCGCTCGACGCGGGCCGACGTGACCATCGGCGTGCTGCCGGTGACCGCGGAGCAGTCCGCCGGCTTCGGCATCCTGCGCCTGGACGATAGCGGCCGCGTGATTGGCTTCCTCGAGAAGCCGAAGACCGCCGAGCAACTGACCCCGATGCGGACGCCGTCGGAGTGGATCGAGGCGCGCGGCATCCCCAGCCACGGGCGGAATTATCTGGCCAGCATGGGCATCTACCTGTTCACGCGCGAGGCCCTGTTCAATCTGCTCAACGCGCCGCCGCTGGCGACCGACTTCGGCAAGGAGATTTTTCCGCGCAGCATCACCACGCACCGGGTGCAGGCGCACCTCTTCGATGGCTACTGGGAAGACGTCGGTACGATCAAGGCTTATCACGACGCGAGCCTGGCGCTGGCGGGCGACGAGCCTCCCTTCGACTTCCACAGCCCCGAGGGCGTGATTTACACGCGCATGCGTTACCTGCCGGCCTCGCGCCTCAGCGGCGCGACGCTGCAGCAATGCCTGGTGAGCGATGGCTGTGTGGTCGATGCCGGCACGCGCATCACGCACAGCGTCGTCGGGCTGCGGACACGCATCGGCCGCGATGCCGTCATCCGCGACACGGTCATCCTCGGCGCCGATCGTTTCGAGACCGATCAGGAGCGCGCCGAGAACCGCAAGCGCGGTATTCCCGATTTCACCGTCGGCGATAGCTCGATAATTGAGGGAGCCATTCTCGATAAGGATTGCCGCGTTGGCGCCAACGTGCGCATCGAGGCCAAGCAGGGCGCCCCGGATAGCGAAGGGCCCAATTATGTGATTCGGGATGGGATCGTCGTCATTCCCAAGGGGGCGGTCGTGCTCGACGGCACGGTCATCTAAAGAGCAGCACGAAAAAGGGAAAGTGGTGAACGAGCGGCGGGGTTTATCCCCGCCGTCTGGCCGGCGGGGATAAACCCCGCCGCTCGTTCACCACTTTCCCTCTCGTGGGCAGTTATTGAGGAGACTCTGCCCGTCAGCGCTTCCGCGTCAGGTTCAGCGTGTAGCTTTTCTGCCCCGCCGTCACATCCACTTCCAACGGGGTGCGGCCAACGGCGCCGTAGACCTCGGGAATCGGCCGGTTCTCCAGTTTCGCCAGAAACTCCGACGCCGCGACCTGCGAGCGGCCGTCCTGACCGCGCAGCTCGCGCGGCATGGGCGGGTTGGTAACGAGGACGCGGTGCTTGGCGACGACGGCGCCGGGCTGCTTTTTCTCGTTGCAGATCAGGCGGAACTGCCCCTTCTCATCGGTGGTCCCGGTGGAGTTCAGTTCCGCCCCGAAGTCGGAGAGTTGCGGGACGAACTCGACGTAGGCGTTGGGCAAGGGCTGGCCATTGAGGAGGACCACGCCCTCGACCTCGGTGACCGGCGGCGGCGTTTTTCCGCAGCCGCACAGGGCCAGAGCCAGACCAAGGACGAGCGGCCCAAACCCCTCCCCCCAACCCCCTCCCCCACAGGGAGAGGGGGAGCAAGCGAAGTGGCGTTTCTTCTTCTCCCCCTCTCCGCTGCGGGGAGGGGGTTGGGGGGAGGGGTTTGGGCCCTTCGCTCCAAGGCACAACCACCAACGTGGAGGGTATCGCATCACAGGTTCCTGCCTTCGCGGAGGGTCACGGGGCCGAGACGGGTTCGCCACCGGCGCGTGTGGCGAGCGCCTGCAGCAACGGCAGATCACCGTTGCTCGTCAGGCTCAGGAAGCGCACCGAGCCATCGCCAAAACAGAAATTGGCGCCGCCGGTGTGGCCGCTGCCGAAGGCGGCCGTGCGGTCATCGGTCTGCGCCTGGGTCGGGCTGACCTGGGGGACCATGTAGTTGACTGGCTGCGGCGTGCTGAAGATGTAGTCCTGCGGCGCGTTGTAATTGGCCCAGGCCCAGCCGCCGAGCGTGGCGATGTTCGCCCAGTTGGGGTCGAAGTGATAGCGCTCGCCGAAGAGGAACGTATTGCTGCTGCCGTCGAGGATGTCGGTCACCCGCACCTTGCTGTTGATCCAGAACACGCCGTTGGTAGTCATGGCCGTAATGTACCAGGAGCGGGTGCCGCCGTTGGCGCCGTAGCTGTTCATCCCGAAGTAGTAGGTGACGCCGCCCGTGGTGTAGGTGCTCACCAGGGTCGTCAATTTGTCGGACGGGCAGATCAAAATCTGGATGACCTGGGCGCCGGTGGAGTTGGGCCCATTGCAGTTGGCGTACTCGCGTTGGGTCAAGTCGAGGCTCTTCTGCAGGTTGGTCTGCTCGATGTACGGCAGCAAGGACTCGGCCCAGGAGATGAACTGGCCCGGGAAGGGTGGCTGGCCAATCTTCCCGCTCGTGTACAGCGTGTTGGTCGGGAACACACCCCCCGAGGCGCTGGAGATCGGGAGATTGATGCCCGGAGGGAAACGCTTGTACGCGTCGTGGTAATTGTGGGCCGCGATCCCCACCTGCTTGAGATTGTTCTGGCAAGTGGCGCGGTCGGCGGCGGCGCGGACCTGCTGCACAGCAGGAACGAGCAGGCCGATGAGGATCGCAATAATCGCAATCACCACCAGCAACTCGATCAAGGTAAAACCACTTCTGCGCATGTCAACACCTCCCGAGGATGCGCAGCGGCAGGCCGCGATCCCGTGCGATGAAAAAAGGAATAACCCTCGATCGTTTTAACCGCTAAATGGGAGAGGACAAACGAAGATTGTATGAAGCCTTGATGAAACGAGAAGTCCTCGGCAGGAACGGGCCAGCAGCGCGTGACTTCCTACAATCAGGGCAAGGGCGTCGGCCCGCTCCGGACGTCATGCCACGCCCGTCCCACGGCAGAGGTGCTTTTCATGCAGCGTACGTTGATCCTCTTGAAACCTGATTGCGTCCAGCGCCGACTCGTCGGCAAGATCACCCGGCG
>DASPXY010000806.1:0-3807 GCA_035637055.1 Gemmataceae bacterium
GCCGGCGACTCGCAGTTTGCGCTGCAATGCCATTGCCGCGACTGCCAGCTGCAGAGCGGCGCGCCGCACGTCGCGGCGGTGCGCATGCCCTCGGCTGAGTTCCGCATCGTCCACGGCTCGCCGAAACGCTTCATAGCCAAGGCCGATTCCGGGAACGAGATCACGCGGGTCTTCTGCGGCGACTGTGGCACGCCGCTCTACGTGCAGGTATCGACCCGGCCCGACATCGTCGGCGTCCGCGTCTGCACGTTCGACGATGCGAGCTGGTTCCGGCCCGACGCCAACATCTTCGTCAAGAGCGCGCAGCCGTGGGATCACATGGACCCGGCCGTGCCGGCGTTCGCGACCTATCCGACGGGCAAGTCGTATTGAAGGAACGAGTTGCCCCGCCTGTTCAGCCGTAGACCTTGCGCACCTCGCCGTCGGCCCACTTCACCGCGTCCTCGGCGGACATGCCCTGGACGGCCTTGGCGTACATGTCGACGATGATGTACTTGGAGAGCACTTCGGCCGCCTTCGGTCCTGCCGGTCCCGCATAGCCATAGACACGGCCGAGCCGCGGCGCCACGCGGTAGGGCGCCATCACCGGATCCTCCTGCCACATCTTGTGGTTCTCCCACTGCTTGGTCGGACCGGTGGCAAACCCCTTCTGCACGTTGAACCACTTGTCGTAGACCTCAGCCGAGTGGAACCACTTCAGGAACTCCATCGCCTGCTTCTGGTTCTTTGAATACTTCATCACCATCATGCACTGGAACGGGTGCACGCCGAACTGGCCGGCAGGTCCCTTGGGCAGGGGCGCGTGCAGGATGTCGGTCTTGAGCTGCGCGCCCTTGTCGGTCTTGTACTGGTCGGGCTTGCGCAACGCTTCGATGTAGATGGAAGCGCCGTTGAGCGTGGCGCTGATCGTGCCCGACAGGAAGGCGCGGTTGTTGTTGGAATCGTCCCAGGCAAGGCCGCCCTCGTCGAGGGAGTCCTTCCAGAACGCCGTCAGGAACTTCACCGACTCGATCGTCTCCTTGGTGTTGAGGTTGACGGTCTTGCCGTCGGCCTCGACTTCGCGCCCGCCCCACGACCACAAATAGGGATAGGCGAAGGCCGGCGCGTCGCCGACCGTGTGACCGAGAGTCTGGCCCAGGGGTCGGCCCTTGGCCTTGAGCTTCTTGCCGGCTTCCCGATATTCCTCCCAGGTCTCGGGGAATTTGGTGACGCCGATCTCGTCGAACCACGATTTGCGGTAGGCCACCATGGCGCCGATGATGCAATAGGGTACGGCAATCCACTTCTTGCCGTCGTGTGTGTTGGCCTTGGAGAGGTCGTAGTAGCCACCCTGCGCGGAGCCGATCGCCTCGCACACCGCCGACACGTCAGCAATACTGTCGGCATAGAGCTGCGCCTTGTTGTCGAAGATCATGATGATGTCGGCGCCGCTTTGCGACTGGATCGCCGCCGTCGCCCGCGGCTGCAGGTCATTGAGGCCGATCGTTTCCATGTTGACCTTGAAGCCGAGCGCCTTCTCGGCTTCCGCCAGCATCGATTGGCGAAGGATCTGATCGCCGGCCGGAACGAAGTCGTTCCACTTCAGCCAGTGCAAGGGTGCCGCCTGCGCATATGCGGGCGCCTTGCCAAGAGCCAGAATGCCAGCCATGCCGCCGGTCCTGGCAGCCAGTGCACCCGCACCGGACGCGTTCAGGAACTTACGGCGCGTGAAACGAGCCATCATATCCTCCCTGTGAACGCTTGCTGTTACTCAGCACTATTTACTTATGCGGCAAGTCTAGGCGGTGGTGCCGTGTCGGACAAGCTTGGGCCTTGCCATGATCGCGTTCCTGAACTTGTTCCTCCACCCCCTTGCCCCATCGTCGTAATTCACCTGCCGGGTTGACAGCGTCGCCAGGCCATCGCCCGATGCGTGGCGAAAGAAACGACTGGAAGGAAACAGCCTGATGTCCGACACCCCAACCTTTGGCCGCTACGCCGAACTCCCGTACGAGAAAATGAGTCCCGAACAACAGGAAGGCTACAAGGCGATGATTGCCGCCCGCGGCCGCCTGCCAGGCCCGACCAAGATCTGGGTGCACAATCCGAAGCTCGCGAAAGTCGCCGGCCCGTTCGGGGCGCATTTCCAGCCGGGCGGCTACTCCCTGACCGAGCGCGAGCGCGAGATCGCCGTCTGCGTCATCACCAGCCACTGGCATTCGGCCTATCCGACGGCCGCGCACGAACGGCACGCGAAAGAGGTCGGGCTGCCGGCCGCCAAGATCGAGGCGATCCTCGGCGGCTTGCCGACCGCATTCGACGACGAACGCGAACAGGTCGTCTACGAGATGGCGATCGTGCTCTCCACTGCACGGTGGGTTTCGCGGGGCCTCCACGACCGCGCGGTCAAGGCGCTCGGCCACGTCGGCATCACCGATGTCATCACCCTGATGGGACACTACACCAGCGTTGCGATGACGCTCGCCTTCTATGACGTCCCGGACGGGGCGACGGGCATGGCGCGCTGAGAAGGGCCGCCTTGCTCCCTGCCGCTGAGCCGCCTATGGAACTATCAAGACCATTGAATGTCGTCCCGATCGCGGGGAGTTAGGGTTTTTGGGGATGAACTTGCGTCATATCGTTGGACCTGTCGTAACCACTGTGTTCGTCCTTCAGTTTCTGTCGGTCGGGGCCATGGCGCATGTCAGAGGCTTCAAGTTCAACCACCTTGACCGCAAGGTGGAGGCCGGCAAACAGGGGAGCGCGGAGGGCCAGGACACCAATGAGGCTGGGCTTGTGAAGCCCGCTCATGCGTGCGGGTTGACGTTTGGTGCAGACCGTTTGTTCGTTGATTCAACCTTTTCCGGCAGCGTACGCGGCGCACCGGCCTTGTCGAAGGTCAGGCTGGACCGCACCAACGGCGAAGCTCACCGGGAAGTGCTTTCCCTTGTCGACAGCTTCGACGCCATATCGGACATCGTTCAGGTCGTGGAAAGCGTGTCCTCTGATGGCGTGTCCTGTCCGCTTTACGTCTCGGTCAGCAGGGGTGGCTTCGAGCAGACCTTTTGGCGGTTTGCCCCAGATGACGAACCCGCGGGCTGGTTCGATGAGGGCGGCCGGCGGCATGGCGATGCGGCCCTTGCGATGCCGAAGCCGGACTCGCGCATGTCGTCGCCTTTCGGACCCCGGCGCTATTACGGTCGCCTGTCGGGAGGCGGCTTTCACAATGGCATCGATTACGAGGCACGGATCGGTCAGCCGATCTTTGCGGCGGCCGACGGCATCATCGAGCATCAGGGCGGATATTTCGAGTATGGGCTGACAACAAAGATTCGCCACGCCTCCCGGTTCACCACTCTCTACGCCCACCTGTCGCGCTTCGCCGGCGGGATCACCGTGGGCAGCCGTGTCCAGAAGGGCCAGGTGATCGGCTATGTCGGCATGACCGGGCGGTCGACAGGGGCCCATTTGCACTTCTCGACGATCGTCAACGACAAGTTCGTTGATCCTGCGCCATACCTCTCCAGCAATGGAGACCGCTCCTTGAGCGTTCAGGGGCTTGCTGTCTTTCGGCAGTGGCAGGACCTCGTGCACGCCGCCGTAAAGGACACCGGGGCGCCCCTGCACCGCCATCAGAGGCCTGACGTCGACTGGACGACCAGGATATGAATGCCGCTGCTTGCTCGCCCTGACGGGGGCCTCGAGTAGCCAGCTCCTCCGTCCGCCCGATCCTTTGCTTCAGCATTGAAGCCGGCCCTGCGCGACACAGACGACACAAGTCGCCTGCACGACAACACTGAGACGACACCGGAAATCGATAGGGTTGTG
>DASPXY010000807.1:0-4783 GCA_035637055.1 Gemmataceae bacterium
CGCGGGACTTTAGGGGCTGACGCAAAATTAGTTGGTCAATTTGGTACTATAATTGCTTGCGATTTCAGGACATGGTGTGCGACGAAACTGTATCCCTGCTGCGAGAGAAATATCAAGCCCTCGCCCCCTTGATGGACGAACGCGTCCTCCGCCGGTGGGCTGCCGCCGAGGCATGGGCTCTCGGTTGGGGCTGAGCATTACCCACAACTATTCGCGTAGTCTTTTGCCGGCACGGAAGCCAGCGGCAAGCAAGGTTAGGTCATGAAGTCCACGCCACAATGTCCTCACGCCAGGCATCCCGTCGCGTTTGCGATTCAGGTGCCCACCCAGACGGCCGATCCACAGCACCGCCTGGCCGATCGTCAGTTCCGATGGCTTCATCCCTTTCCCAAAGCGACATACCAGCACCTCGACCTCGTCTTCGCTCAGGACCTCCAGCGCCGGGGCCTCGGGGGTCTCCCGCGCCAGATCTCGCAACAACACGATCCGCGCCGCCACCGCCACATCGACCCTCACGGCCTTCTCCAGTGGGCGTGATCCCAAAATGCGGTCACGCGGCACTACGCTTAGATTGTTTCCTCGTTGATGTTTGCGTCACGTCGTCATCTTCTTCATCGAGCTCTTTCAACTCCGCAAGACACTCCGGTGGTGTCCAGCGCCAGTCCGTTCGGCGGTCCCTCGCCATCGCTTCCCGCGTGTGTTCCACGATCTCTTCCCAGCGCCCTGATACGACGGCAGCCCGCAGTTGGAACACCGCTTCCGCATTGTCCTCCGTCCAGTAAATGCCGTTCCCCTTGAGTCGAAGGTTGATCACCCGGCGAATCGTGCTCTCGATCGCACCGCTCCCCAGCGGTACACCACGGCACCTGAAACAATTGTACCGCAGTCGTCCCGCCTCGGAGTGTTTCCTCAAGTAGCGGACCTCCCTCCACACGGGCGAGCCTTCGGGCTGGCCCGCCCCCAACCGCTCTAATTCCTCGATGACGATCTGGCTCTGGCCTGCCCTCAGCAGGGTGCGAAGCCGGCCATACTGCTCCGCCCGCCGATCCTGGGCCAGATCTAGCGCCGCCAACGCCAGGCTCAGGTGATGCACGCCGTGACACCAATCGAGCACCTCGACCACTCGGGCCGGGTCCAGCTTTACCTGGGCGATCACCCAATCCAACCGCGCCCAGATCCAAGGCGCACCGTCGGCCGCAACAGTCACTAACTTGGCCTTCGCTGCACCCAGCCGGTGCAGGTGAAACGCCACCAGTTCGATCAACGCATCCGGGCCCTGCAACGTGCCGTCGATGACCGGTCGGCTCCCCTTGACCATCCGCCCCTTCTCATCGGTCTCGAACAGAATAACCACCTTGGGCTCGCGCCACTCGATCCGGAACTTCTTCCGTTTCATCTTGCCACTGACGCGGATGTTCTCAACGACAGTACGCACCCGAACCCGGCCACCATCGATCCCGACCGCGACCCTCTTGTCGGCGAATTCGTTCCCCGCGGGCAATTCCCCGGCACGGAACCGTAGCAGGTCACGGGTGCGGGTCGCCAGCATTTGAGCCCCCAGTTCACCGGCGATTCGCCGAATCGCTTTCTCGTCCAGTTCCAGACCATCTCGAGCCAGCTCGGCGCGCGCCTGCTCGATCGGCAACTGACCGACCAGGCGGCCCACTTTGGCTTGGACGTTGGGGCTAGATCCCTCGCTGATCCGATAGGCCGCCAGTTCCGGGTAGAGCCCGCTTCCCTCGACGCCTCGTCCCTTGCCGCTACGTCGCCGAGGCGCGGGCGCGCAGTACAGCGTCATCACCGTGATCACCAAGCCCCCCAGAAGCCGGACCACCAGGGGGCGTCTTTTTTTTCAACCGGGCGCAACGGGACTTCAGCCTCGGCAGTCACTTTGTCGACGTGTTGGGCCATCTCGGGGTGTTCGCTGGCCTTGGCCAGCAACCCGGCGACGTACAGATCGGCCTGCCGCCGTGCTTGGTCGTGAACTTCCCGTTCGACGGCGGCAAAGCTTGCTGGATCAACGACCAAGCGGTCCAGCCACTCCGCCTCGCGTTCGGTCAACAGCCGTCCCGTCTGGTCCGCGATGGCGGCTGGCGTGGGTGCCGGAGGGCCGTTGGGACGCTGACGCTTTCCTCTTCCCTTTTCCTTGTTCCGGCCCATTTGCTCTTCCGACTCCAGAAGCACTTCCATAACGGGCTCTTTCCCAGTTGCCAATCACCTGTGTTGTTCGGTCTCCGTCCCTTCGCGTATCTTAACCTGTGCTCTTCGGTGCGTCACCGCTTTTTGGGATCGGACCCTGTGCTCTCTGTGGTTAGAGGCGTTTGTATTTCGGATGCGATTCAATGCCCCACACCACGCTTTCCGGCGGTTTCTTAGCCCTGTGTCGTCTCATTGAACATTATTACCGCTGATCCCGGACGGGGCCACGCGCATCAGTGACTTAATCAGTGTCGTGCGCGAAAATGGCCAATGGATCTACTTCTGCGGCGCTCAGCCCCTGTTTCAACACCCCGAGAACGAACGCCGCGCTTTTCAGATGCTCACCGCCCAACTGATCTGCGTGGGTGCGTGCCGCCAGGTCGATATCGTGCGGGCCTTCGGCGTCTCGAAGAACAGCGTCATTCGTAGCGTCAACAAGTATCGCGCCGGGGGCGTGAAAGCGTTCTACACGCCTCGTGCGACACGCGGTGCTACGGTGATGACGCCGGAGGTCACCGCCCAAGCACAACAGTTGCTGGGGGTTGGTTGGAGCCGAAGAGAAGTCGCCGAGCACCTGGGCCTTAAACTCGACACGCTCCGCAAGGCGTTCCAGCAGGGACGACTGACCGAGCCCGGCCCACTCGAACCGGGGGCGATAGCACCGGATAAAGCTGCAGCTTTCCAGCCGCCCCTTGCCACCGACAGGTCCACTCGGGCCGTCGAAGATGCCGCGGCTGAAATGGGCACGGCGTGCACCCGGCCGGACCAGCGCGTCCTGGCGGCATTCGGTCTTCTGGAGGGAGCCCCGACCCATTTCGAGCCCTGCCCCGACGTCTCCTTTGGCGGCGTGCTCTGCGCCTTGCCGGCCCTGGCGGAGAATGGCCTGTTTCGACATATCCACGATTGCCTTGTTCAGTTGCGCGGCTACTACAGCACGCTGCACGTGATCGTCCTGTTGGCCCACATGGCGCTGTGCCGCATCAAGGCCGTCGAGCAGTTGCAGTACCAACCCCCCGGTGAGTTGGGCAAGCTGTTGGGGCTGGACCGCGTTCCCGAAGTCCGTTGTCTGCGGCGCAAGCTGGCCGCCCTGAGTCTCGATGACGGCCCGAAAACATGGGCCGGGCTCCTGTCCCGAGACTGGCTGGAGGCCGCGCCGGAACTGGCCGGCGCCCTGTACGTCGACGGCCACGTTCGCCTTTATCATGGCAGCCAGACCGCGCTGCCCAAACGCTATGTCTCCCGACAGCGATTGTGTCTGCGGGGGACCACCGACTACTGGGTCAACGACGCTCTGGGCCAGCCGTTCTTTGCGGTCCAACGGCCGATCGACCATGGGCTTTTGGAGGCGTTACGCAGTGACATCGTGCCGCGTCTCCTGAAGGATGTTCCCGGCCAACCGACAGTGGAGGAGCTCAAGGCCGACCGCTATCGCGCACGCTTCGTGATCCTGTTCGACCGGGAAGGGTACAGCCCGGAGTTCTTCAAGGAGATGTGGCAGACCCACCGCATCGCCTGCATTACCTACCACAAGTATCCCAAGGACGATTGGCCGGCCGCCGAGTTCGCGGAGATCGAAACGACGTTGCCGGGCGGCGAGCAGGTCGCGCTGAAACTTGCCGAGCGGGGGAGTTGGATCGGGGACCGCAAGAGCGGGCTGTGGGTGCGAGAGGTCCGCAAACTGGCCACCAGTGGGCATCAGGTCAGCCTGATCAGCACGGCTTTTGGGGAATCGGGGCTGAAGGACTCTGTCCGGCTGTTCAGTCGATGGTCCCAGGAAAACTTCTTCCGCTACATGATGGAACACTTTGCCATTGACCTGCTTAACGAGTATCGCACGGAGGCTATTCCTGAGACCAAGCGGCCCGTGGTCAATCCTAAGTGGCGGGAACTGGACCGCCAAAAACGCTCGGTCAAGTCCAAGCTGACCCATCGCCAAGCCCGCTTCGCCGCCCTGACCTTGCACCCGGAATCCGACGCGGCCGCGCAGGCCAAATGGGAAAATCGCAAAGTCGAGTTGGTGGAAGCGATTGAGCAGTTCGAGAAGGAATTGACGGACCTCAACAGCAAGTTAAAGGAGACGCCCAGCCATCTCGCGTGGGACGAGTTGCCCGCAGCTGAAAAGTTCCAGCGCTTGGCTCCCAGCCGCAAGCAACTGGTCGACACGGTCAAGATGATCGCCTACCGCGCCGAGACAGCGATGGCTTCAATTGTGCGTGAGTCAATGGCCCGAACTGACGATGCCCGCAGCCTGCTGCGCGATCTGTTTCGCTCCGACGCCGACCTGCTGCCTGATCTGGAGCAGCAGATACTGCGAGTGCAGATCCATCCGATGTCGAACCCGCGGTCCAACTGCGCAATCGCTCATTTGCTGAAACATCTGAACGCGGCCGAGTTCACCTATCCCGGCACCAACCTGCAACTCGTCTACTCGATCACCGGCGAAGCCGAAACCCCGAACTTGGCTCCACGTCAAAATCCCGCAGATCAGGAGGTCTGAGCCTGTTGCTCTCGAATGGGAAACAGGCAACATCTCCTCGAGCCACCGAGCCTTAAACAAGATGGCACTCGGTCTTCTCAAGGGCAC
>DASPXY010000808.1:0-5271 GCA_035637055.1 Gemmataceae bacterium
CGCGTGGGTGGAACGGAAGATTTACCCGCCGCTGCCCTCGACGAACTGGCGGCAGAGTTATTCCGTGCCTATGACGCCGAGGAGGCTGCCCGTGCCGCACCCGAATCGCGGTGAGGTCTGGCTGGCCGACTTGGGTATCGCTGGGAAGGTCCGCCCCTGCCTGGTGCTAAGCGTACCGCCAGAGCCGCAGGATCGCGTGCTAGTCACGCTGGTGCCACACACAACGAGTGTTCAGGGGACAAGGTTTGAAGTGGTAGTGCCCAAGTCGTTTCTCAAGGCTGGGGCGTTCGACGCCCAAGGTCTGGTCACGGTTGCCACGGCAAGACTCGTCCGCAAACTGGGCGAGTTGTTTCCGGCGGAGTTGGCATTGATCGAAGAGGCAGTCAAGCGCTGGTTGGGCTTTTAGATGCAGTGGCTGAATGATCTTCTGGGAGTCGAGGCGCCGCCGGGGACTTCGCTCAAGTCCGCGGAACTGGCCTTTCGCGGCCTGTTCCCCTGGGGCTGGGCCGTCGCGCTGATGGTGTTCCTCGGCGCCGGCGTCATCGCTCTGTATTGCCTGGAGCGCGGCCGCATCGGCATCATCCGTCGCTCGCTCCTCGCCGTTCTGCGTATCTCGATCCTCCTGTTGCTCCTGTTGCTCCTGTTCCGGCCGCTGCTGCTCTCCGAGTTCGAGGGACAGCGCTCTCAGCCGATCCTTTTACTCGTCGATAACACCCAGAGCATGAAGCAGCAGGACAAACGTCTCTCGCTGGCCGACAAGTTGCGTGTCGCCATCGCCAAGGGGCTTGTCCCGCCGCAGACCGTGGTCAAAGGCCCGAACGCTCACAGCCCGGTCCCGCCCAATACCCCGAACGATCCGCCCCGAGTCGAAATCGTTCGGGATGTGCTCGCCAATCGGCATCTCAACCTGGTGGAACGTTTGGGCAAGCACGGTCCGGTGCGCGGCTATCTGTTCGGCGAGGAAGTTCACGGCGAGAAGGAGTCAGCGAAGGGCGAGAAGACTGCGGGTGGGTTCCTCGCGGGCCTCGACGCTCACGAACCGCGCACCGCCCTGGCCGACTCGATCAGCCATCTCCTCCACCGCAAGGACGGCGAGTTGCCCGCCGCCATCGTTGTGGTGACCGACGGCCGCGACAACGCCAGCAAGCTCAGCCTCGAAGAAGCCGCCAGCGAGTGCGCCCGCCTCAAAGTGCCGCTGCACATTTACGGCGTCGGCAGCTCCGAGGGCGGCAACCTGCAACTCAAAGACGTTGTCGTCGCCGACACCATCTTCTTCGAGGACCAGATCGCCGTGCCGCTGCGCTGGCGTGCCCAGGGCTTCAAAAAGGGCACCGTGCAGCTGACGCTCACCCTTGGCGGGAAGGTTGTCGCCGAGAAGGACGTGCCGGTGACCGCCGGCGACGATCTCCGCGAGGTGCTCACCTTCACGCTGCCCAAGGGCAAGCAGCGCGAGGAGAACGTTGACCTCGTCGCCACGATCAAGCTCAAGGAGAACGACGCTTTCAAGGACACCATGAAACGGCCGCTGCGCATCATCGACAGCAAGGTAAAGGTCTTGTATGTCGAAAATGCGCCGCGCTGGGAGTACAAATTCCTGCAGCCGGCCCTGATCCGCGACCGCCGCATCGACGCAAAGTTCATCCTGGTTGCCGCCGACGCCGATACGCTCAAGCCGCCGGCATCCCTCAACCCCGAGCAGCGCGCCCAGTGGCCGTACTTGCAGACCTTCCCGACGCGCGACAAACTCCTCGAATACGACCTGGTCATCCTCGGCGACGTCTCCACCGCCGGGCCGAAGGGCTACCTCAAAACGCAGCAACTGGAATGGCTGCGCGAGTTCGTCGAGGAACACCGCGGCGGGCTGATCGTGCTCGCGGGGCGGCAGCACATGCCGGCGGAGTACGTCGATACGCCGCTGACCGAGGTGTTGCCGGTCGAGTTCCTGCCGGTCCAATTCAAGGCCGACATCGAGAAGCGCACGCAACCGTTCTCGGCGGTGCTCACCGATGTCGGCCTGCGGAGCGATATGCTGGCCCTCGCCGACACGCCCGACGAGAACCTGAAGACGTGGGCCAGCCTGCCCGGCTTCCACTGGCACTACCCCGTCACCAAGTTGCGGCCCGGGGCGACCAGCCTCCTCGCCCATCCGCTGGCGAAGATGGGCGAGCAGCCGATGCCGCTGCTGGCTCAGCACTACTTCGGCCGCGGCCTCGTGATGTTCGTCGGCACCGACGAGACGTGGCGCTGGCGGTTCAACGCCCAGGACAAGCACTTTGTCCGCTTCTGGGGACAGCTGATCTATCAGGCGGGGCTGCCGCACATGCTCGGCAACAACTCCAGCCGCGTGCAGCTCGCCCTTGAACGCTCGGAGGCGGTCCTCAATCGGCCGGGTTCGATTTACGCTCGCCTGCTCGACAAGGATTTCCGGCCACTGAAGGAGAAACAGGTCGCCGCGATGATCCATTACCTCGATGCGAAGGCAGGGCAGCAACGCGAGCGCCCGATTCAACTGGAGCGCGTCGAGGGACGCGAGGGCGAGTATCGGGCGTTGCTGCCGCACGACCTCCCCGGGCGTTTCGAGATCAAGGTGATCGACGCGAAGTTGGCGGACGCTAACCCGGCGCCGTTCGCCTACCGCGTGAACCTGCCGCCGCACCACGAACTCGAAGAAGCGAACATGGCGGAGGAGACGCTGCGCGAGGCGGCCCGCGTCAGCGGCGGGGGCTTCTACCAGGAAGAAGACCTCTATCGTCTGCCGGACGCGGTACAGCCGCGCAAGCTGCCGTTCACGCTACGCCAGGAAGTGTTGTTGTGGAACTGGCTGGTGTTCCTGCTGTTCCTGGTGCTGATCACGACGGAATGGGTTCTGCGGAAGTTCTCGAACCTGAGTTGACCTTTTTCTCCCCTCGCCCCTTGTGGGAGAGGGGTTGGGGGTGAGGGGTTCTCGATGTGGCACGGTCTCTCGAAGGCGGGAGAAGGGACATGGCGAATAATCGAGCCGTATTTGGGATCGTCCGGTAGGCTGGCATGGTAGAATCAGCGGAGGAAAGCTATCCATGTCGGCGCCGGCATCGCCTGCCACGCAGCCGCAGTATTACATCGCGGATGGCGTTCATCGAGCGGTGGCGGCGCGTGAAAATAAGCTCCTGCTGCTTCCGGCGCGATTGGTCGTCCAGGGGCAAGCCGACCAATTGATCTACGTTAGCCCAGACCAGTTGCACTCGCCGAAAACGTCGATTAGCCGCACGGTGACGGCCCGGCGGAACTACCCGGCTTTGGAAGTGGCTCTGGCAACGCCAGCAGGTAGGACGGCCATCCCGCCCATCGAGATACAGCCCCTTGGAGCGCCAGGGCAGACCGCCTCGGTGCCGCTCGCTCAAGTTCAGATTGTTCCTTGAGGGAATTCGTTATGGCCAATCTCGCGCCTCCTGTGGTTCAGGCCCAACTACTGCGCATCTTGCACCGTGCCTTCGTCCAGGCGCGGAACCTTGCCTTGACCGGTGCTGGTCAGCAATTGTACGACCTCGCGGACACGTTTGAGATCCTTCCCGAATTGATGGCTCATTGGGATGAGACAACGCTCGACCGGATTCGTAGCGTCCTGGCCGAATATGAGTCCGGTCACCCACAGTCCGGGTATGAGTACCTGTCGCTGCTCGATGGAGACGATCCTGCATTCTCGGCGAACAGCTTCAACGTGGTCGCCAGTCGTGGCGACGAGACGGGAATTGCCGAGTGAGAAGCCGAACAAGATGCTCCAGCAGACGGGGCCGGCGTTCTTGCAGCCCAAAAAGAGGACAGCCCGAGAAGGGGACATTCATGAATGTCCGCTTCTCGGGCCAGGTTCGAGATCAAAATGCACTTTCATGAATACATCACGCTGCGTAATCAGTTGGCCAAGTTCGGCCACAACGACGACGCGCGCCGCGTTGGTAAGGCGATGACATCCGACGAATTTCGGTCCTTTTACTTGAAGCGTGCGGCGGAAGAGATGCAACGCGCCCAGCCCGGCCCCCACAGCCATCAGCTGTTTGAGCGGTTTTGTGCATTATCTGCTGAACAGACCTGGGTCGATGGTGAACGCCCTTTCTATAACGTGTGGCCGATTGCCGAAAGCCTTGCGTGTGACGTCAAGTTAGATCTCCCCTTTTCCGCCGTCGAAATCCCATTCGACTCGATGGTTCTTCGCTTTGCCTATGGTCATGAGCCCTGCAAAGTGAGTACCGCTATGCTGTTTTGGCCGAAAAACTGGCCGAGCACGCCACCAAACGTGAATGTTCTCTGTTATTTCTTTGGTACAATGGACCGCCTGACGTTCCGATTCGACTACGATCCGACAGACACCGTCGAAGGCTGGTTACAACGAATCATCTCCGATAGCGCAAACCCTGAATGGCGTTCGATGGCGCAGCCATATAGAAATGCTGATCCAACTGCTGCCTCGCTAATGATTAGGCTTGTGGTATTCATCGGATTACTGGCGAATAATCATGACATGATCACGCCGGTTGTCCTTTCAAAGGACCGAACCAAATACGAATCCACGGACGAAGCGGAAGTCAAGAAATGGCTGGAAAAACGAGCGATCCGAAAGTTGGGTCGTGGTTTCGATGTCGGGAAACAACTTCAAGCTGAACGGGACGCTTCACCGCATTGGCGGAATCCTCACCTTTGCCTCTTCTGGACCGGCCCCGGGCGCACAAAGCCGGTGATTAGGATGCGAAGTGGCTCGGTCGTGCAGAGGGTAAGCATGGCCGCTGTGCCAACTGGCTATCTTGGGCCAGAACGCGAAGTGGAGGATGCGGAAGGTGGCACCTACATTTATTTCGTTGAAGCCGTGGGCCAGGAACGAATCAAGATTGGAAAGGCTGACAATCCCGAAGCGCGTGTAATGCAACTTCAAACAGGCAGCGCCGTCGAGTTACGTCTACTGGGGGTCATCGCTGACCAGCCAAGCCGAGAGGCGGAACTTCACGCGGCATTTGCCAAGGATCGCGTTCAGGGTGAATGGTTCCACGCAACTGCGGAACTTCGCGATTACATCGCAAGGTTTTCAGCGGGACGAACGTCGTGAGACTACCCGGGGATTAAGCGTTTTCTGGGAAGGAAAAGAGAAGGAAAAGAGGCCGCAGCTCGTATCTCAACCAAGCATCGAAAGGCATTTGCTAAGGAAGAAGGTGAGGCGAAGATGTCACGGAGAAAGCAAGAGAAGATGCCGCACTTCAACTTTGCGACGGTTGCCGACCGTGAAATGAAGCTCTTGTGGCCGGA
>DASPXY010000809.1:0-5344 GCA_035637055.1 Gemmataceae bacterium
CAGACGTCCTTGTGAGTCCGCAGCAGGGTGCGCTCGTGATCCTCCAGCGCGACGCGGCGCGGGTCGCCGGCGAGCATCCCGGCGAGGGTACACTGGACGCGGATCAACTCGGCGCGCGCCGCGTGGCCCTGTTCCTCCAGCCAGTCGGCATAGATCAGGCGCACCGAGTCGTCCTCGGGGTCTTCGCGAATCGCCTGCAGAAAAACACGTTCTTCGCTCATGGGTGCCTCGTGGTGGTGGCCCTCGCTCCACGGAGGGACACACGCCACGGCCGCGCGGTTCTGCAGCGCGGGCAGGCGATTCGATCAGTCGTCAAAATACACCTGCTTGAAACGCTGTTCGAGCCGCACTTTTGCCGCGCCAGGGATGTGATTGGCGAACTCCTCGCGGGTAGAATTGTTACTCACGTTAAGAACTCTTAGCGATCTTAGATAGGGGGATTCTGCCACGGCGATCTGGATACGGATGAACTCGGCGCGCTCGGCGTCGCCGTGCTCCTCCAGCCAATCGGCGTAGACGAGACGCGGGCCATCATCATCGGGGTTGTCGATGACGGCCCGCAGGAGAGCTTGATCCTGGTTCATGGTGATGACTGTCGCGCTCGCGAGTTCGCAGGAGGCTTCGGCGCTGCTAACCCGCAAGCGGGAAGACAAATGATTACGGGCGCGTCCCCACGGACGAGGCGAGCCGCATGTCGAGGCCGGGCGGCAGATGATCGACGTAGCGCCCTTCCCCGAAGCGCCCTCGCAACCTCTCGGTCAGATCCCAGAGCCGTGCCGCGCCCGGCAACTCTTTCTCCACCTCCTGCACGAGCAGGCCGCGGTTCGGGCTACCGGTATCGGGCGTCAGGCTATGGTGCAGCACACCCAGGCCCAGGTTGGGCAGCCGATCAAGAGAGTTTTTTACCCTCCCGGATGGCGGCATAGTTCCACCTGGGGGCGTCTCCGCGTCCATCAGCACCACCTGCGCCCCGAGGAAGTCGTCGAACTCGCGTGCCAGCTGCCGCAGGTTGATCGCCTCTTCCTCCAGGTCGCGCTCGCCGCCGGTGCGGGCTGTCCAGAGGTAATGGTCTTCCCCGCGAATCGTCTCGGCGCCCTGGAAATACACGAGCACCAGGTCGTTCGTCGGGAAACCGTCCAGGGCGCGCGCCTTGATCGACTTGTGGATCCGGTAGAGCGCGTTGAACATCACCGGGCTGCTCTCCCGCGTCAGCAGCGCGGACGACTGCACCTTGAAGAGCTTGTTCTGGCCGACCTTGTCGAGCGTCGTCTTCAGTCCTTGCTGTAGCGGTGCGGCGTCGCGTTCCTTCGGGGCGATGACGACCACGTGAACCACCCGCCGCTCGTCGGGCTCGGCGCAGTCAACCAGCAATTCCGTATCGCTGTTGCTCTCGTACTCCAGGCCGGGCAACTTCACCTTGATGAAGTTATCCTTCGCCTGACTGAGCACCACCGGCGCCTTGAACTTGCGTTCGAGACTATCGCCGACGCGCTCCTGCAACTCCACCGGCGTTTGCTGGAAACCGTTGACGTAGAAGCGCAACGGCCGCTTCTTCTCCTTCAACTCCTTGAAATTGTCGTGCGGCCAGATCACCTTGCCCTCGACCCAGACCCGCGCCCCGGGCGCCGGCTTCTCCAGCCTCAGGCTGCCGCTTGTCGGGAGCATCACAGTCGGGCCGCCGGGGCCTGGGACGGTGAGTTGATCGAACGCCACGCGCACAAGCGGGCGCACGGCGCTGACGGGAACCAACTGATGCACCTGCCCGCCGTCATTGGTCGCCTCCACGCGGAGCGTGTTCTCACGCCACTCCAGCTGGGCCGGCACCTTGAACTTGTATTCGTAGTGTCCCGCGCTGCCCGACTTCTCCGCATTGAGCTGCTCCGGCGCCCCCTCGCGCACCAACTGGTCGTCGCGCCACAGGGCGACGTGCCGCAGCGGCACCGCGGAATCGACGCGGAATTCAACGGTCAGATCACGCTGCCCCACACGCGGCGCGTTGCCGGCAGGACTCAGGATCGCAATGCTCGGCGGCCGCGCCGGCTTCATCCACGCCACCTGGACTGCCTTCGCCGGATCGTCCTCGTCGTCGCGCGACTCCGCCTCGGCGTTCCGCAGTCGCAGGCGAACCTTGTTCTGCCCCTCCGTGAGCGGCACGCCCTTCAGCGTGACCAGCCACATATTCTTCGCCCCGCCGGCGGCGATGCCAACCTCGCCCGCGCTCACGCCCTTGCCGTTGATCGACACCTTGACTGTCTCCTTGCGCAGCTCCGTCGGCGACCAGATGCGAGCGGTCAGGCCGGCAAATGGCTTCTTCGCATCGATGGCCGGCTTCTCCCAGTTGAGGAGTTGCGGCGGCCGGATGTAGCGCACGTGAACCTCGCCATACGACGGCTCGCCGCCCCAGGTGTGCGTCAGGCGAATGCGAATCCGATTGTCCCCCGGCGCCAGCGGGATGTTCTGGGCGCTCACCTTGGTCTTGCTCACCTCCGTCTTCGCCCCGGCCGCCTCCTCGTTGTCGAGCAGCGCCGTGGCGTTCAGGGGGAAGTCGCCGTCGTAGCGGTCCTTCGGCCACGACAGGTCGCCGACCACGTCGATCGGGCGCGACTCGCGCTGTTCGGTTTCACGGAAGATCAGGCCCTCCATCTCCGGCCGCACCACCTTCAGCCGGAACCCAGTGATCGGCAGGAGCGGGCGATAGTGAACGTGTACCTCGCGCGTGGCCTCGGGACTGTTGGCCGTCTTCGCCCGGAAACGGACGGTCTGCAGGCCAGGCTTCAGGCTCACCGTCTCCTCGATGCGGTAACTTTGCTTGGCGCTGGGCAGCGGCTTCAATGCGCGGGTTTGGAGCTTTTGGCCCTCTTGAATGTGTTCGATGGCGGCTACCGCGAGGTCTTCCTTGCCCTTGATCGTTCCGAGGAACTGCAACTTCGGGACGCTCACCAGGAGCTTGCGGCCGGACTCGATGGCCAGCGGTCGCCGCTCGCCCTCCAGCGCCAACGGCACCGCCGGCTCCAGGGTAATCTCCGGCCGGGCCACCATCGCGACCTGTTTCTTCGCGTACGTCACCTCCAGCGTCAACTCATCCGTTTCCTCGTCCTCAAAGTTGACCAGGGCTCCCCGGTTGCGTGCCCACACCTTGAAGCGATTTTTCCCCTCTTTGAGGGTGAATTCCTTGCCGATCTTCTCATTCGCGGCCTTGACCGCGGCAGTCATCTTGTCAACCTGGTCCTGTTGGATGGTCACATCGACGATCACGCCCGGCGCGCCAGGGCTGACCATCACGGCCAACGAGAACCCTGGCTTGTCAACGTCAGCGGCAAGCGGCCCGGTGATTTTGAGGGAGGGCTTTGGTGGCTGATACCGCAGCGTCAACCGTTCGGAGTGAGCCGTTTCGTTCGGGCGCTCACGCCGGCGGAAGGCCGCCTCGACGGTGTGCAGGCTCGCCTTGCCGGGCGGCAGTTCCAGCTTCGCCGACCAGCGATTCGGGGGCTCTGGGGTGAGCGGTTGGGCCTTGCCGCCGTCGAACTGCCATTCGGCCACGTCGCCCGCATCCGGCTTTTCATACTTCTCAGCGGTCAGAAGGAGATTAACGCTGGGACTGCGGACGAACAGCTGCCCCTTCGCGTCCGGCAGCAGCGGCTTCTCGGCGGCATCGACGGCCGCGAAGGCAAGCACCGGCAGCGGCGGGGGCGGCGGCGCGAGCGCCTGCTGGGCGTCCGAGAGGTTCGCGTGCGCGATGAGCTTATTGACGATCCCCTTCTTGTAGTATTTGTCGCGGGCCTGGTCGATCGGGGCGAAGGACGTCGGGGCGGCAGGCTTGCCGGTGTTGAAGTGCCAGCCGAGATAGCTCTCCGCCGGGCGGCTGCTGGCCTCGTACAGCCCGCTCGGGCTCCAGCCCACCCACTCGCGCCGGCCCTTGTCGGGGCGCGTCACGAACAACGTCAGCAGGGGCTTGTGGATGGCCGTTCCCTGTCCGACCGTGATGGCCACGTCGCCCATCTGGCCTGCCTTGCCGGCCCGCAAGGTCAGCTTGGTGCCGGGCTTCGAGGCCCACAGGGCATCATAGAATTCGTCGGGCGTCGTCAACTTCCGGAGCTTGCCGTCGCGCATCAGCCCCTCGATCAGCATGCCCTTCTGCAGATTTTGCGTACCTTTGTTATTCGCTGAAACTCCTGCCACTACCAGGGGGTTGCCCTCTTTCTCCTGGGTGACGGCAAGGCCAGGAGCGCCGCCGACCTGGCCGAGTGGCTTGACCAGTTCGGTCAGGCTCCACACGCAAACCGTCTGGTCGTTGGCGGCGGAGGCGAGCAGTCGGCCGTCCGCGGATAGCGACAACGAGCGGATGGGCGCGTAATGGCCACTGAAGCGCAGGACGTGGTCGCGCGTCTTGAGGCCGTAGAGTTCGATGACCGTATCTGCCGTCTCCGGCGCGAAGAGAGCGACGATCAGCAGCCCATCCGGGGCGTTCTTGCCGCCGGGCGGGACGACAGCATGGGCCTGAACGAACCATGATGGATCGAACGCGAAGGACTCCTTCACCTTGTTGCCCTCGAAGACACGCACGACATCCTTGCCCTTGAAGGCGACGACGTCCGTGGACCAGCCGGCGCCGCCGAGTTCGTCCAGTCGCCAGCCCACCTTGCCCACGGTGAGCGCAGCCGTGTTGAAGTTGAAGGTGAGGCTCTCGGGCTTCCCGCCCGCGAATACGGGTGACTCTTCAAGGATTAAGCCGATCTCTTTTCCCTTGCCCTGGCCGCGGCTCGCGAAACGGGCCGATACTAAGGAGGTGCCAACGCTGCGGATCTCCTGGCGGGCGACCTCGTTGGCCAGCACCCCGGTGATGGGGAAGACAAGAATGCGGTGATCCGGGCTGCCGCCGACGGCGATGTGCCTGCCCTGACGACTGGTCGCCACGACGGGCCAGATATTCGTGCCGCTCCAGAGCGGCACACGCGCCTGGCGCTCTCCGCCCGGCCCGTAGACCTCCAGCGTGTAAGCGGGATTCTTGCTGTTATCGCTCACCAGCAGGGCGGCGCGATCGGCTGCAGCGCCCGGCTGCGCAGTAAACAGGGACAGGCCCTTGAGCCAGGCGGAGCCGGCTCCTCCGACCCTGTCGATCACCACCTGCTGGGCCACCTTGAGACCGCCGTTCGCCACGTCGTACGTCCGCAGCTGGCCCTTCCAGGCCTCGCCATCCCGGACCACCGTGCCAGTCAAGAGCAGTTTTCCGGGTTGGTCCGGCGGGACCGCGACGGTACTGTTGAGCGAGAGCTTCTCGACCGTCACTGCGGCGTCCCCTTGCCCGATCGCGACGTTCCACACACGGAGCTTGCCGTCGGTCAGA
>DASPXY010000810.1:0-9557 GCA_035637055.1 Gemmataceae bacterium
TGTCGAGCCTGCCGACAGGTCCGGCGGGAGTCTTCTGGCACAGTCTTTGCGATGGATTTTCGAATTGCCCTACGTGACTTCCGTCTGCCGCTCGCACGGGCGCGACTCGCTCACGCTCTGCTCGTGGCCGGTGTGCTGACGGCACCGCCGACCGCCTCAGCCGCAGGCCTCGGGCTGGTGGGCGCGGTGCTCTTGGTCGTGGCCTCGTCCAGGGGCCACCTGGTCTATCACGGCGGCGCCCACGGTGCGCGGCCATTCTCGCGGCGGCGGTCACAAGCATTCGGGCCAGCCCTACTACGAGGAGCGCGGGGTAGACGCCTGAACACGGTCACTCGCCCGCCCGAAGGGTCGGAGGTGGAGGTGGTTGCTGGCTGGGTCGGCAGGTGAGAGGAGTGATTCCCATTGTTGAGCGGGTTAGGTGCCCACCGCAAGTTGTTCACCCGGAGAACTTCGTTACGAAAGGAGACTTCGATGCTGCATCGCGTGTTGTCGCTGTTCCTGTTCGGTGCCATCCTGGCGGTGGTCCTGGGGGCGCCGCTGGTGGCCCAAGAGAAGGCCGGCAAGAATACCCACGAGGGCACATTCGTCAGTGCCAAGGGCGACGATTTCACCATGGAGGACAAGGCAGGCAAGGAGCACAAGCACACCCTGGCCTTCGATGGCAAGGTGTTCAGCCTCGACGGCAAGCAGTGCAAACTCAACGACCTCAAAAAGGGTGAGCGCATCCGCGTCACCACCAAGGAGGGCGACATGAAGACCGCCACCAAGGTCGAGGTGCTCAAGACGAACAAAGGATGAGGCCGCGTCGACAAGCATTCCGCAGAAAACCCTCCTCGTATTGGCCGACAAGGAAGCAACCCTCACGGTGGCCCGGGCAGACGCCGGAGACCGGTATAGGTCGCATCTGATCCAGACCTGACCGGAAGGCGCCTGCCCGGCCACCCAGGCGTCCTCTCACTCAGAATGTTCCCGAGCAGATCGAGCGACAGGTCTCTGGCAATTCGTCGGAGGCGAGTTGGCGGCGGAACGCCTTGGCCCTGCCCCCAAGCCCCCCATGCACAAGCAGCCGGTGAGGAGAAGGAGAAGAACGTCGAAAAGGAAGTGAAGCAGCAGAAGTGGCAGAGTCACGGCCACACAATCAGCTGCTCGCCTTCTCGCTTGTTCGGGCATGGAGGCGCCGTCCGAGCAACGGACGCGGGGTTGTAACTGGGCGTCAATGCCAGTCGAGCAACCAGCGGCAGTTACCCCTCTTCTCGGTAAGGCGATCGTGTTGGGAATGCGCAATGCATACTCTGCCCGAGGATCTTGACCAACGGCTACGCGCTGAGTTGCGGGAGTGCGCGCACGTCGTTTGGGTCGGCCAGCCGAGGCCGAGCCGTCTCGCGTGGTCTGGCCTCCCAGTCGCGCTCTTCGGCATCCTGATTACCGCCTTGGTTGTCTTCTGGGTGGCCAGCGCTGCCGGCATTCTCTTCGGGCCAGTGGAGGGAGGCGGGCAGGGCGGGTTCGTCGGCCTCTGCTCCTGCTTGGCGCTGTTCGGCAGCGACCGCGATGTCCGGGCCTTCGTAGACGGCGGCCACTGCCGCAGCCAGTTGATCATCGGAGACCTGCTCCTCGACCGCCTCGACGCCCTGGTGTTGGCGCCCAACGCGAGGCGAGCGTCGGTATGCGGGCCGGCGCCCACCAAGGGAGTTCCCCTGACCTTGTGGTGACAAGCGGCGGCGCGCACCCAGAACGTCGGCGCCGGCCACGGGGGTGTCCGGGCTTTGTCTTTTTCTTCGGTTTTGAAACGAAACGTCACCGAATGAAACGCAACGGCCGATTCGGCAGCCCTACCCCTTTCCCCGCGCCTTCTTCGGTCCACCCGTGTTCGCGTTCTTCCTCGGCCTGTTCCACTACGGGCTCTTCCACTTCGGACAGAGGGGCAGCCGATCATCCTGCCACTGGCGCGGTAAGGGTGGGATCGCAGGAAATGAAATCCCCGAGAACGACACAGAATGCATCGAAAAAACCGAATAAAAAGACTAAGCCCGGGCTCTGCGCTTCACCTGCCGCACCGTTCGCGGTGCGCGCTGTCCTTGCCGCCAACAACCGCGATTCTACAGGACGACCCATGTTCGCGAAAGTTGTCTCAGGAGGCCAAACCGGCGTTGACCGTGCGGCCCTCGACGCGGCCCTGGCGTTGGGGCTGCCCTGCGGCGGCTGGTGCCCGAAAGGCCGCCGCGCCGAGGACGGCCCGCTGCCGTTGCGTTATCCCCTGACGGAAACCTCCTCCACGGGGTACCCACAACGGACAGCGCTGAACGTCCGCGACTCGGACGGGACGCTCATTTTGACACGGGGTGAACCGGACCGCGGTACCGCCCTGACAATCAAGCTGGCCGAGCGCTATCGGAAGCCTCACCTCGTCCTCGACTTGAATGAGCCGCACGATCCGGAAAGGGTGCGTTCGTGGGCCAGGGCGCATCGGATCGCCGTCTTGAATGTCGCCGGGCCGCGCGAGACCTCGAAGCCGGGTGTCTACGCGGAGGCGAAAACGTTCCTGGACGCGCTCCTCGCCTTGCCAGATGCAAGCCTCGGGTAACATGGTCTCCTTGGGGAGCCCGAAGCGCCAGCGAGGACCGTCCTCGCTGGCGCTTCGGGCTCCCAACCATCGGGACGCGGATGCAGGATCGTGAGAAGTCTGGACGAGTTCCAGCTGGCGGGCCACAATCAAGTCAGACAGTCCGGCCGACTACCTTGGCAGCGCCCGGGCCTTCGAGAAAAGGGGATGTCATGAACGCATGCCGAGTGTTGCTGTTGACCGCGGTAGGGTGGTTGCTGGGCCACGGGGACGCCCAGGCGCACTTTCTCTTTGTCCGCATCGGCCCGCTGGCGGAGGCGGGGCGTGCCGCCGAGGTCTACTTCAGCGAGCAGGCCGAGGCCGGCGATCCGCGTTTCATCCTCAAGATTGCCGACACGAAGTTGTGGCTGCAGAGTACACCCGGCGACTTCGAGGCGCTCAAGGTCCAGAAGGCGATCGACCGGCTGCGGGCGCAGGTGCCGGCGTCGGGCAGCATCGCGGTGATCGGCGCCTGCGAGTACGGCGTGCTGGCGCGGCCGAAGAAGACGGCGTTTCTGCTGCGTCACTTCCCGAAGGCGATGGCCGGCACGCCGGAGGAACTGAACCGCCTGCGGCCGTTCGACAAGGTGCCGCTAGAGGTCGTCGCGACCTTCGCGGGCGAAACGATCCATTTCGTCGCCTTACGCGAGGGCAAACCTCTGCCGAAGGCGGAGTTTCACACGGTCGCCTCGGACCTCAAGGGCGAGAAGCTGATTGCGGACGGCAACGGTCGGGTGACGTGGAAGCCGGCGCGGCCGGGGAACTACTCGATCTACACAAGTTTCTTCAGCAAGGCGTCGGGCACGTTCGGCGGCAAGAAGTACGAGGAGATCCGCGACTTCGCCACGCTCGCCTTCCGCTGGCCGCTGGCGCCGAAGGAGGCCGACCCCGCGGCGGTGGCGCTGTTCGAGGAGGCGATGGCGGCGCGGGCGCGCTGGGAGCGCTTCCCTGGCTTCAGCGCCGACATTCGGGGCAAGGTGGACGGGCGGCCATTCACCGGCACCGTGACGGTCAGTGCTGAGGGAGAGGTGGACCTGCAACTCGACGACGAGACCGTGCAGTCCTGGGTGGATGACCAGCTGACGTCGCTGGTGTTGCACCGCGGCAACGGACCGCGCGGCAAGGGAGAAGGCAAGTCGGTGTTGCGCTTCGCGGACTTCGACAGCGATCACCCGCTGGGCCGCTTGGTGGCCGTCGAGGGCGGCCGTTTCGCATCGAGCTACCGCATCAAGGATCGGCAAATCCTGGTGGTCAATCGTGTCCTCGGCAACCGCCAAATGACGATCACGGTGCTGGACAACGAGCGCACGGCGGAGGGCAAATTCCTGCCGCGCAGTTACATCGTGCAGTACTGGGACGCGGCGACGGGAGCGCTGCAGCGGAGCGAAACGGTGCAGGAGCGCTGGCAGCGTGTCGGCACCTGGGATCTGCCGGCGACGCATACCGTGACGGCCGCATCGGGAACGGGGCTCTCGGTGCGGACATTTACGCTCTCGAAACACGTAATAGCGAACGCGAAGTGAGGTTGTCCGCTTGCGGGTTAGCGCTTACCATCGTCTGCTTCGCGTGGGAGCGGGGCGAAGTCGGACACCTCATCGAGTCGATGCAGGCGACCGCCGCGCCGCAGGACGCCGCGAAGGATCACTGGCCGGTTGCGACCGTGTGCCTCCCAGGCGACGTGGTACTGGTCGGAGTTCAACTCGACGCGAGCGCGGATCATGTCGTGCTCAGGGTCGAGCAGACGCAGGATGACCTGGCCCTCGATGTGGTTCGCGGCATTCGGCCGGCCGTTGAGGGTGTCCACAAAGCCGACCCAGGTTCGACCGCGTGACACCTGCTCCGGGCGTAGCCTGTCGGCCAGCGTCTCCAGGCGGTCGAATGCTTCCCGGGGCAGACGAACCCGCGCGGGTAACGTCCCTTCCCCGGGCGGCAGGTGCCGTGCCCAGGTCGCGGAGATCGTTAGCGCTGAGCCGTGGCCCTCCGGCGTCAGGTCGAGCAGTCCCTCACACAGATTGGCACTGAGCAAGGGTTCGCCGTTCACAGGCTGAAGTGCGGCGTCGGCGGCGCCCAGTTCGATCAGGTGGGCCAGGCGCGACACCGAGCGCATTAGCAGACTGGTCACACGGCGACCAAACGGCACGCTTTCACCGGCGGTCAAGTTGGGGCCGGCGTCCAGCGGGCAGGCGACAGAAACCACGTAACTACTCAGTTCGGTGGGGCCGAACTGGCAACGCTCCAAGAACTGCCCGGCCTCGCCCAGATTGAGGCGCGGGTGGAACGTCGTCGGGTGCAGCACACTGCATGCGGCTGCGAGCAGGACGGTGCGCGCTCCCGTGAGCAGGTCGAGGACATGAAGCAGTGGCACACTGCCCCTGTTGGTCGCAGGCCCAGATTCCGCAAAGCGGAGGATGTCCCCCGCAGGGAGCAGCAGGTCGGACAACACATCCAGGGCAGGCCGTTTCTCCCACAAGGCCAGGTACGCGACTGCCGAGGCCATCAACTGTCCAAAGTCGGCCAAGTTCCGCGTCAGCGGGATGCTGAGTTGCTCCAGTGGTGCGTCGGGACGTTCATAGACTCCGACCTTCCCCTGACCGAGCCGGCACTCAGGAACCCAACCTGTGGCGCGCACATACTCCTGGAAACGCACGGGGTCAAGCCGGGCGACCAACCGATCAGGAAGCGTCCGCAACTCGTTCACGATCATACGCGGTCCGTTCGGGAGGATTAGGCGAGCGGATCCGACAAAGACCGCGTTCATTCTACCAACACAGAAACCGTGTGCCTCTGCCAATTGCCGTGCCGCTTCAGGGTTCGTCGCAGGTTCAGGCCGAGTCGCCATTCACGGTCGAAAGTGACAGCCGTACAGACTCCGACTAGCGGGGAAGCGTAACCATTCTTGCCACACACGATGGTTCGGCTCACGTTGTTTCCTACTCAATGTGCCACCCTTTGGGAGGAGGCCACAAATGTGGATCTTTCCACCAAAACGGGTTGTTGTCCCCGATCACGGGGTGGTGTGCCATACACATGGCGTAGTAGTAGGGCACCTCATGGAATAGCAGTCGATCTTCCTCGATATTCTCCCGATGCGCCCAATACTCGCCGATCAGCTGAACCGCTTCCGCCTCAGTTTTTCCACAGAATCGGAGCAATGCGTCCTTGACTCGCTGACAGAACTGATAGGCGAGTTCAGTTCTGGCAAATGGAAATTCTCCCATCGATCACTCCTTCTATCTCGGCAGGAATTCGGCCGCTGGTCCGGTTGGCTGAGCCGGCGTAGAGGCTGCTCGCCGGCTTCTTTCCGCACGCCTGTCGCTTCTGACCCGAGAACGGTTACGACACCGAAAGCGAACGCACCATCGCCCGCACCGGGCTGGCGTCGAAGCCGACGAGCTTCAGCGGTAACGCGATCAACTCGTAAAGTCCCTCCGGTACGTCCGCTAACACCAGCCCCTCCAGGATCGCCATGTCGAGCCGCAGGAACGTCTTGTGCGCCGGCAGATCCTTCGAGTCGAACAGGTCCACGCTCGGCGTGTCGATCCCGATGAGTTTGACCCCGCGACTGTGCAGCACCTCGACCAGTTCGGGACTGAGGGCGGCGAAGTCGGTGTTGAAGTGCTCCGGGTTCGGATACGTGCCCGTTGCCAGCAGCACGCGCGGCGCCGCGACCGCTGGCACCATCGCCGGCGTGATGCGAACGCCGCGCTCCACGGCGACGCGGATCACCTGGCACGGCCCGAGGTAGTAGTCCAGGCTGCGAGCATCGATTGCAGGCGCATCGGCACCGTAATGGCTCGGCGCGTCGGCGTGCGCCCCAAGGTGAACGGTCGCGTGCAGGGTCGAGAGCGTGATGCTGTCGCCGCGCTGCATGTCCAGCAGCACCTCGCGCGCCGGCGGCGTGTCGCCGGACCACACCTGTAAACGTGAAGTAATCGGGGGGCTAATGTCGTAAATCATAGCTTGTGCCGGATCGCCCACAGGTCGGGGAAGACGGGCAGGAACAACGACTTCTTGAGGAACTCGACGCCGAGCGAGCCGCCCGTGCCGCGCTTGCTGCCGATGGTGCGCTCCACCAGTTTGATGTGCCGGTAACGCCACTCCTGAAAGCCCTCGTCGAAATCGGTCATGAGTTCAAAGAGAATCTCCAAGTCGTGGTGCGTCTGGTAGAGGTGCAGCAACCCTTCCTGGACGCGCTCGTCGGGAATGGCCGGCAGGGTCACGTCGCGCGCCTTGAGGTCGGCGGGAATGGCGACGCCGTGATGCTCCAGGAACGTGTAGAAACAATCGACCACCGACGGCTCGTGCAAGCGTGCCAGGATGCGGTCGTAGCCGGGCTTGCCGGGCTTGTGGTACTTCAGCAGGTGCGGCCGCTTGTAGCCGAGCAGGAACTCGAACTCGCGGAACTGCAGCGATTGAAAGCCCGACGCCGTCTCCAGCCGATCACGGAAGCTGTTGAACGACATCGGAGTTAGCGTCTCGACAATGTCCACCTGTTCGACCATCACCTTCATGATCGTCCGCGTCCGCTTGAAGGTCGCGATGGCGCCGTAGAGATCATTGTGGATGAAATCACTCTTGATCTTGTCAAATTCGTGCAGCTGCAACTTGAACCACAGCTCATACGCCTGATGCACGACGATAAAGAGCATTTCGTCGTGCTCGGGCGGCTCGGAGCGCGGTCGCTGCAAGTCGAGGAACTCATCGAGATGCAGATATGTCGAGTATGTCAGTTCCTTGGTTTCGCTCATGGCCACACCAGGTAAAGGACAATCGCCAGGGCGAGGACGGCCAGGACGACGAGGCTCACCCGCACGACGCGATCCTGGATGCCAGCGCGGCGGCGGGCGGCGGCGTAAGGCGTCGTCGTGAAGGTGATCAGTGTGTACAGCGGAACGTACCAGCGCGGAAAGAGCCGGTGCAGCAGGATACCCAGCTTTTTCCCGAGGCGGAACAGGGGCGAGCTGACACGATCGCGCATCTCCAGGAAGTTATCGACGCACATCTCGGCGAGGGCGTCGGTGTGCGGCTTGCGCTGCGTCTCGTAGTCGCGGAACGCGGCTGCACGATCGGAGGGATGTTCCGCGAGGCAGCGGTCGAGGATCGTGCAATCCTCGAAGGCGGCGTTCATGCCCTGGCCGAGAAACGGCACCACCGCATGAGCGGCATCGCCGAGCAGCGCGACCCGGCCATCAAGGTGCCACGGACTGCAGCGAATCGTGACCAGCGGCCCGACCGGGTTGGCGAAGAAGTCGTGAGCCAGCGTCGGCATCAGCGGCAGGGCGTCGGTGAAATGCTGCTCGAAGAACTGCCGCAGGTCGGCCTCGGTCTGAATGGCGGCGAAACTGTTCGGCCCCTCGTACGGCCAGAACAGGGTGCAGGTAAAGGAGCCATCGAGGTTCGGTAGCGCGATCATCATGAAGCTGTGCCGTGGCCAGATGTGCAGGGCGTGTTTCTCCAGGGCAAAGCCCACGGGTTGCAACCCGTGGGCTTGGGCAGCAGGTGGGATGGTCAACTCCTTGTAGCCGTGCGTCTCGTAGTCCTGGTGGTAATTGAAACGGTCGTGTTTCTGCAGCTGCCCGCGCACCGCGGAATAAGCGCCGTCGGCGGCGATCACACTCTCACAAGCCACTTTCGAGGCCGTATAAGTGGCTGTATCGGCGAGTTCGACCGTCGCGCTGGCGAGGTCGATGCCGGTGCATTTCTGCTGAAAGAAGAGGCGGACGGTGTCGTAGCGCGCCGCCGCGGTGATCAGCGTCAGGTTCAGGCCGGCGCGGGAGACGGAGTTGATCGCCTGCGTGGGATCCTTACCGTAGGGTTGAAAGGCGAGTTCGCCGGCCGGCGAGTGGATCATGCGGCCGCGCATCGGGATGGCATCGCGGAGCACCTCGTCGGCCAGCCCGACGGCGCGCAGTCCCTCGATGCCGCGCACCGACAGGGCAAGATTGATGGAGCGGCCGCGCTCTTGCTCGTGGCCGCGCGGGTCGGGGCGGCGCTCGTAGACGTCCACGCGCCGCCCCGCCTTGCCGAGATGGCAGGCCAGCAGGGCGCCGGCGAGGCCGGCGCCGACAATGGTAAACTCTGGCTTCTCCGCCATGATCGACACTTCCGGGCCTCTCAGGCATCCGTCCAGCGGTCGGGCTGGTCGATCTCCCTGACCGCGCGCCGCCGCTCCTCAAGGCGCTTCTTGACCTCCTCCGTGCTCATCCCCTGCTCGCCAAGCCGAAACGCCCAGGCGGTCTCTTCGTTGAAGTACACGATGAGGCCGTAGATCATCAGACCCAGGCTCGTCGGCGCGCAATAGCAAGTCAACATGGAGAGGCCGCCGACGAACAGGGCGGTGAGCCCAAGCCCGCGGCCGCGGTAGCTGAGGTTACGGATGCCGGCCACGATCCGCAGCGGTGCCGCCACTAACGCCACCGCTCCGAGGGCGAGGTAGATCGCCATCGCGAACTGCTTGAAGGTTTCCGGCAGCATCGGGAGTCCGGCGGGCTGCTGCCGGGCTGCCTCCTCCAACAGGGGCGGGACGACGAAAGCCGCCACCAGGAACAACGCCCCCGCCAGCCCCTCCAGGGCACCCTGGACAATCATCAAGATTGCGACGATCGGCACTTGCCGCGCCATGTTGACCTCCCTGGAGAATCCATCGAGGCATCGCCCGATAACTTGATTGTACTCCTGCGGACGGCGGCGTCTTGGTGGTTCCCGGCGGGCGAAAGGTGGTTGGTCTGTTCTGGAGTCAGCCGTTGGCTGCAGCGGGCGGCTCGGTAAGATGCTCCCTGGAGTGTCGTCCCATTACCCTATCCCAGAAGGAGCGGCGATGAAGAAGAACACCGGGAAGATCACCCGCCGAGGTCTGCTCCAGGCCGGCGCCGGTCTGGCCCTGGGTGGAGCGCTCGCCGACGCGGCGCCCGCGGCCCAGCCAGCCGCCCGTCCGAGCGTCTACGAGGCGTTGGGAGTG
>DASPXY010000811.1:0-2380 GCA_035637055.1 Gemmataceae bacterium
CCGAGGTGCGCGAGAAGCGCGGCCTGTGCTATGCCGTGTCGGCGAGTTATCAGACCTTCAAAGACATTGCCTGTGTGCTGTGCTACGCCGGCACAACCAATGCTCGTGCCCAGGAGACACTGGATGTCACGCTCGCGGAACTGCAGCGCTTGCAGGAAGGGATCGAAAAGGAAGAGGTCGAGCGCGTGCAGGCGGGCCTCAAGTCGTCGCTGATCATGCAGGAGGAGTCCACGTCGGCGCGGGCGGGGGCGCTTGCCTCGGATTGGTATTATCTGGGACGAGTGCGCCCGGCTGAAGAAATCCAGGACGCGGTGCAGTCGTTGACGCCGCGCAAGATCGTCAACCACCTGCGACGCTATCCGCCGCAGGATTTTACTATTGTCACGCTCGGCCCCAAGGCGCTGCGCGTCAGCCGCGCTGCCAAGGGCCGAACCGCGCCCGCTGTTGGGTAGGGTCGGAAGCCATTCGAGAATGAGCGACCGCGCCGCTTGCGGCTTCGCGGACAGAACGCGAAGCCGCAAGCGGCGCGGCATAATGAGGAGATTGCCTGTGCCTTTTCACAGTCACGTGTTGGAGAACGGTCTGCAAATCATCGGCGAGACCAGCCCGGCAGCGCGGTCGGTGGCGGTCGGCTTCTTCGTGCGCACCGGAGCGCGCGACGAAACCCCGGAAGTGTCGGGCGTCACCCACTTCCTGGAGCACATGATCTTCAAGGGCTCGGAGCGGCGGACGTACCTTGACGTCAACCGCGACTTCGACCGCATCGGCGCTCACTACAACGCCTTCACGAGCGAGGAAAATACCGTCTTCTACGCCGCCATCCTGCCGGAGTATCTGCCGCAGGCGGTCGATCTGCTCGCCGACATCCTCCGCCCCAGTCTGCGGGAGGCGGATTTCGAGATGGAGAAGAACGTCATCATCGAGGAGATCGGCATGTATGAGGACCAGCCGATGTGGTCCGCGTACGACCACGCCAAACGTGCGTTCTTCGCCGAGCATCCGCTGGGCAACAGCATCCTCGGCACGCCGGAGAGCATTCGCGTCCTCAAGCGCGAGCAGATGCACGAGTATTTCCAGCGGCGCTACATTGCCCCGAACATCACGGTGGTGGCGGCCGGCAATTTCGACTGGGAGAAACTGGTGCCGCTCGTGGGGGAGCACTGCGCCCGCTGGCCGAACGGCAAGGCGCGGCGCCTCGGGATCCGTGAGACCCGCGGTTCCGGCGCGTTCGAGGTGCTGGCGAAGGAGAAGGTGACCCAGGAGCACGTCTTTCTGCTGAGCGCCGCGCCGTCCGCGAGTTCGCCGCTGCGCTACGCGGCGGAGACCCTGGCGATGGTGCTCGGCGACGATTCCGGCAGCCGCCTGTACTGGGCGTTGATCGACCCGGGCCTGGCGGACTCGGCCGACGCCTCGTTCCACGATTACGAGGGCGCCGGTTCATTTTACATCTCTTATAGCTGTGAGCCGGCGCAGGCGCAAAAGAACCTGGGCATCATCCACGGCCTGCTGCATCAACTGCAGCAAGAGGGCATCACCGAGGACGAACTGAAGCAAGCCAAGAGTAAGGTGCTGTCGCGCGTGGTGCGCGGCAGCGAGCGACCGATGGGGCGCATGCAGGCGATCGGCAGCACCTGGACTTACCTGCACAAGTATCGCACCGTGGACGATGAGTTGAAGGGCTTCGAGAGCGTCACGCTCAAGAAGGTCCGGCAAGTGCTGGACCGTTATCCGATCGACCAGGTGACGACGCTGGCGCTGGGGCCGCTGGAGAAACTGCGGCGGCCGCGCAGCAACGGGAAAAAGTAACCGTACCTGCTGTGTCGAAAACCCCTCCCCCCAACCCCCTCCCCCACAGGGAGAGGGGGAGAAGAAGAGAGTGTTGTCTTGCTCCCCCTCTCCGTTGCGGGGAGGGGGTTGGGGGGAGGGGTTTTCGACACAACAAACCGGACCTTGAGATCGGCTGGCTGCGTTACCGCCGAATCACCGGACCTATCCGGAACCTCCAGGGAGTCCGAGCCATGACCAGGGGCAGGCAAGTTGCGCTCTTGTTGAGCGGTCTCGTGTTGGCCGTCAGCTTTGCGGAAGCTCAGCCGGACCAGCCCGCCACCCGCAATACGGCCACTCGTCCCGCGGTCGGCAAACACGGGATGATCAGTTCCGCGCACCCGTTGGCCACGGAGGCCGGACTGGAGATCTTGGAGGCGGGCGGCAACGCCTTTGATGCCGCGGTGGCCGTGGCGGCGACGCTGAATGTCGTCGAGCCGATGATGTCGGGTATGGGCGGTTTTGGAGTCACCCTCTTCTACGATGCCCAGAAGGGGACGACGCGCTGTCTCGATGCGAGCGGCCGGTTTCCCGCCGCGACGGATGCGGACGTCTT
>DASPXY010000812.1:0-15956 GCA_035637055.1 Gemmataceae bacterium
GCGGTCGGCATCGTTCGCCGCGATCTGCCGTAGTTTCAGCCATTGCCCGAGAAAATCATCGACGAAGCGTTGCGACTTCGCGTCGCCGAGCAGACGTTCCGTCTCGGTGCGAAGCGTATCCCCCGCGCGCAGCTTGCCGACGTCAGCCAGACGGGTGAGGCGGTCATCCGGCATCGACCGCCAGAAGAAGTACGAGAGGCGACAGGCGAGAGCGTGGTCGTCCAGTCTGCCCGCCTCACCCCTCCCCCCAACCCCCTCCCCGCAACGGAGAGGGGGAGAAGAGACACCGCTTGGCTTGCTCCCCCTCTCCGTTGCGGGGAGGGGGTTGGGGGGAGGGGTGAAGGGCTCAATGTGGTACAGGAAATCCGGCGAGCACAGGGCCGCGCGATAGGCCCAGCGCATCGCCGTCTCGAAACAGTCACCCGCCTTGAGTCGCTCGGCCACCCGGGCGACGTACTGCTTGCGGGTTTCGCCATCGACGGGGCGGCGGAACGCTCGCGGCAAGAAGGTGGCGAGTAGGCGGTCGGCATCGACCAGCGGCTGCTCGCTGTGGACGGTCCAGATGCCCTTGACCGGATCGGGCCGGTTCTTGCCCGCGCCCATTTCCTGGCGAACCGGCCAGCGTTTCGGCGCGCGCACCTTGGGGTTGTCGGCTTGCTTGAACTCGACCAGCGGCAGGTCGCCGAACAGGTGTTGATGGCTTCGCGGCGGCCAGACGTCGTGCAGGGGGCCTTCGATGTCGAGGTAATCGCACGCGATGCCCGGTCCGGTGAAGCCCATCGCGCGGTTCTTGCCGCGGGTGGGAGCTCCGGGGGCGAGCGAGGCGGCGTTGAAGCCGATGATCTCATTCTTGTTCAGCCAGGTGGCGAGGTCGTGGACCTGCTCCTTGAGGGAGGGCGCGTCGTAGTAGCCCAGCACCGTGCTCGGGTGGCCGCCGCCGCGTCCGTCGCCGGTCAACTGCACGATGGACAGCCGTGCCGCCTCGGTGCCGCGGGCAGGAAGCACTTTCCCCTTGTCCCACTGGAAACTCCAGAGCGAGGTGCGGACGCGATACCGGCCTGGATAAATGGCGACAAATTCGATGAAGTAAGGGTGGAACGATTCGTCTTCGTGGCGAAACAGCCCGACGCTGCGGCCATTGCGGAACGAGCCCATCCGCTCATGGGCGCCCTGATCGAGATGCATGTGCGCCCCCGCAGGTGGGAAATCCGGGTCGGGCTGCTTGTTCTTGAGGAGCACGCCGTCGCCATGCAGCAGCACGTGCGCGACGAACCCATGCGGATTCGCCAGGGAGATCCGTTGCTTCACAACAGTGGGGGGGTTGGGCTGCGAGGCGATGGCCATGTCGAGCGCCCGGTCCGCGGCTTCGAGGTATTTGGCCAGGTTGACGTGGGAGATGTCCAGCGCATCGCTGTTGTTGTCGAACCCGTGGGCGCTGCCGTCTGCCGGTAGTTCTCCTTGCAGAGCGATCCCGGGCAGGTCGAGCAGGTCACGCAGCGTATGCTCGTACTCGACCCGCGTCAGCCGCCGGACCCCGGTCCGACCGCCCTGTGCCAGCTTGGCCTGCTCGGCCTTCACGAGCATGGCGTGCAGCGACTTCAACGCCGCGGCAGTCTCCGCAGCCGGCGGCCGGGCTTTCTTTGGCGGCGGCATCTCCCCCGATTCGATCCGGTCGTGGACCTTGAGCCAGCGCGCGAAGTTGTCCGGGTTCGCGAGGTCGGCCTTGAGCGCGGAGAGGTCGAGGCCACCTTTCTTGGTGCTGCCACTGTGACACGAGTAGCAGTGCGTCTCGAAGAACGCGGTCGGCTGGGCTCGCGCCGAGGAACACAAAATCATGAAGCACAAAATCATAAAGACGATTCGGCAACCTATGATTTTGTGCTTCATGATTTTGTGATTCATTACCGTTCGATGGTCCAAAGTTCGATCTCTTGGTGGTTGAGGTTGATCCACTGGATGGCCCGCAGAGGAGTGTGGCGAAGAAACCGGCGCTGATGTTCGAGGACTGTCCCGGGGCGGTGTGTCGAGGCAGTGACCGAGAAGGCAATGTCGTCGGTGAGCAAGTGCATTTTCTGCGTGCCAATCACAGCGCCGCCGGACATTACACGGATCTCGCGTGCAACGCGCTCTTCCCCGCCGAGGAAGTGCATGAACGCATCTCGATACAGGACGGGATCGAGATAAGCGCCCCACTCCGTGAGGAGTTGTTGCAAAAGATCGTGGAGTTCACGGCATCTTGGAGTCAACGGCTGCCATTGCGAGGTGACGACTTGATACCGGCGGCGCTTGGCGGGAGTGAGTCGCGTTGAGACAAACTCGTGCTGCACGCGTTCGGTCCGGAAGTTGAGGAGCGTAGCGTGATGGAGGCCGCAAAGGAACAGGTAATTCAAGGCTTGGCCTTTGTGGGCCGGGTTCAGCGCCGAAACCGCCTTATCCTCGACGATCGTGCCTTGGTTGATGAGGTGATCCGCGAAGTAATTCTTGCTGAATGTGCCGTAGCTCACCGTAATCTGCAACTCAGGCTCGACCTCGAACCCGTTTTCCCGGCATCGTCGCGTAAGCTCCCCCTGATACAGACCCTCGTCGAGAAATCGGCCAAGCTCATTGTGGATAGCGAAGGCCAATCCGGTAACGCACCGATCAACCTGATGAAAAGCCTCCTGGTCGAGGACTCGAATCGGGACTTTGGTGTGGATTGGCATCGTTGTCTTATGATTTGTGCTTCATGATTTGTGAATCAAAGCATCTCCAGCCCGCGCAGGGTTCCCCGGCCTGTCGAAAACTCGTTCGTCTCGATCCCCAGACGCTGGAGCATGGACACCAACAGGTTGGTGAGCGGATAGTTGTTCTGCTGGTCGAAGGCAAGATGCTGGCCGTGACGGAACCCGCCGCCGGCGAGGAGCACGGGCAGGTTGGTGTTCGCGTGCGAGTTGGCGCTGCCCATGCACGTCCCGTAAAGGACCATCGTCCGATCGAGCAGCGACTGGCCGCCTTCACGGGTCTCGTGCAGCGACCGCAGGAAGTTGCCGAGCGCCTCGAACTGGCCCTCTTCCTTGGAGCGCAGTTCGGCGAGCACCTCGGGCCGGTTGCCGTGGTGCGTGATGTTGTGAATCACGGTCGTGTCGATGAAGAGCGAGATCAGGCGCGACGAATCGGTCTCCAGCGCGAGCTTGATGACGTCGAACATCAGCTGCGTCTTGCGCACGAACTCGCGGGGGTCGTCGATGTCCTGAGGAGGCTGCACGGCGACCCGCGGCCGCGGCCGGTGCTCCCAGGCTTCCGCACTGTGCAGCCGTTGCTCCAGTTCCCGCACCGACGTGAAGTATTGCTCCATGCGCTGCCGGTCCGCCGGGGAGAGCAAGCGGTTGAGCCGCCGCGACTGGTCGGCGACGAAGTCCAGGGTGCTGCGCTCTTGCCGGAGTGCCTCGACGGCGGCCGTGACTTCCGCGGGCGGGCCCTGGATGAAGAGGCGCCGGAACAGCCGGTTGGGGCTGCGCTCGGCGGGGATCGGTGCGCCACTGCGAGTGAAGCTCAACGTCTGGTTGTTCTCGCTGCTCATCGCCAGGACGAGCGAGGGGTAGCGGGTCTGGTTGCCGATGCGCTCGGCCGCGAACTGGTCGAGCGAGATCCAGTTGCGGAAGCCGCCGCGCTCCGGATGCGGGGTGCCGGTGAGGAAGCATTTCTCGGCGGCGTGGGCCCCCGTCACCCCGGGATGGCTGACCCCCGAGAAGACGGTCAAGTGGTCGCGCACCGCGGCAAGTTTCTGGAGGTAAGGCGTCATTGCGTAGCCGCGGCCGGGTCGGTCGGGGAAGAAGAATTGCGGCAGGATGCCCATGTTGGTTTCGATGGCGACCAGCCGCCGCGGTGTCGCGGCCGGCGTCGCTCCCTGACCGACGGGCAGCATGGATTCCAGGAGCGGCAGCGCGAGCGCAACACCCGCCCCGCGCAAGAACGTCCGCCGAGACAACGCCGTACGACCAACTGACGCCAACGGATTCACGTTCCCGGTCCTTTTGTGAGTAGTAGCTGGTTGAACTCTCGTCGCTGCGGTGGGTTGGACAATTCGCCGCTTCCGTAGGCATTTTACAGAACGATTACAGGTAAGGCCGCGGCGGGGTTGGTGGTGTTCGCGGGCGCAGCAACGTCAATTTGAAGGTAATGCCCGGAAGCATCGACTGCAATGCTATTCCCCCTCAACTTGCGTTTTTCCGGCAGTCCGATCAAGATGTCAACGCGGGAGCACCTGAGCAACAGGGCGAAGCTATTGTTGGGGGGCATCGAATGCGATCTCATTCCTTGCGTTTGGTGCTGGCGGGATTGGTGGGGCTTGTCCTGCTGGCGGCCTGTGCCCGCCTCGGGTATCTCGCCGTTGTCCCGAGGAATGGGTTCGGCGCTTCTCGCCTCTGGGCAGAGCTTCGCGAGCAACTTCCCCCAGGGAGTCCGCGGGAGGCGGTGGAGCGCTGGTGTGCGGCACGCGGCTTTTGGTCCGGCGATATCCACTCTCAAGATGGGCGGAAAGTTGGCTACTGTACTCGCCTTTTCGATAGTAGCTGGGTGGAACGCCTCCTGGATGTGCCTGCCTATCTGGACATCGAGGTTCACTTCGATCGCAATGATCGTCTGGAGGCGACTTCAATCCAGCGCGAGGAAACCTGGCCCTGACGCGGCAAGAGCGAGCGAGGTTGCCGTGGAGGCGGTGCGCCGCTCGGAAGGGTTCTGGTTTTCATGCCTGCTCCGTGTACATTAGAGGTGATTTTCGACCATCCCGGACCTGCCTCGGCGAGCGCTGACGTGGGTCTCCCTCCCGCGGCTCGGAGGTTTCCCATGGGCCTACGCTGTACCTCCTGTGGAGCGCCGCTGCCCGGCGACCTGCCGCACGCTGTCGTTGAGTCGAGATGCTCGCGCTGCCGGACAGGGTCAGCTGCCGTTGCGAACACACCGCAACCTGCTCCGGCGAGGACGGACAACCCACAGGGGCGCGGTCGAGCTATTCTCCTTATTGCGCTCCTCAGTGTCGCCTTTCTAGCGGCCCTGATTGTCGGGCTCACTATTTGCCTGTCGGGGAGTGGCTCGCCGGAAGAGGAGAAACACGGCCAGGTCGTCCAGGGACCGCCGCCTGTCGAGGACTCGTCGCCCAAAAAGGCCGACACGCCGCTTGACCTACAGCCCGTTCCCCCGCCGCTGACCCCCGCCGAGAAGGAACGCAACGCGCTGCATCACTCGGTCACGTTCATGGACAGCGTCGGCAAGGGCCGGCGGTTCTGCATCATCGCCGATAGCTCGAACAGCATGAAGGGACCGCCGCTGGAACGCTGCAAGCAAGAAGTTCTCAAGACGCTCAAGAGTCTCACCCCGGAGAGCCAGTTCTACGTGAGCTTCTTCAACAAGGTGCCGGAGCCGATGCCGTACGCCAGCTGGCTCGACGGCAACAAGGCGAACGTGGACAAGGTAACGAGTTGGGTCGAGAAGATCACGCCCGCGCTGGGCACCAAGCCGGTGCCCGCCTTCACGAAAGCGTTCCAGTTAAAGCCGCGGCCCGACGTGATCTTTTTCATGACCGATGGTCTGATCCCCGCCAAGGCCCCCGAAGAGGTGGCCACGATGAACAAGCAGCAACCGCGAGTCACGATCAACACGATCATGTTCATTCGCGGGAAGAAGGGGGGAGGGGCCAAGGCGCCGATGGCCGAGAAGCAGTTGCGATTGATCGCCGAGCAATCCGGGGGAGCGTACCGGCTGTTCGTCCCAGGTAACTAACCGGCCATTTCGGAGCCACAAACACGCAGAGCCAGTGAGGGAGTGTCCCTCACTGGCTCTGCGTGTTTGCGCGGCCTCGCGCTCAACGTGCCGGTGCTTCCCGGCAACCGCTTACTGCGTGTCCTTCTTCTTGCCCTTACCCTTGTCCTTGCCCTTGAAGTCGAAGCCGCCCTTGCCGAAGCCCTTTTGCTCCAACTTGAACTCCTCGCCGACCATGTCGTTCCAGGTGCGCTTCTGGTCGGTCTTCAACACCGCGGTGATCTTCTCCATCGTCTCCTTGCGGATCTCGGTCATCTTCTCCTGCAGGCCCTTGAAACCGCCGCCGCCTTTGAGATCCTGGAACAACTCCTTCGTCCGTGCGGTGGAACTATCCAGGGCTTCCTTGATGCTCGTCTTCTGAGCATCGGTCAGTTTCAGCTCCGCCGCCACCTTGGCATCGGTGAAGGCATTGGCGCCTTGCTGCTGCAGGACGATCTGACGCAGACGTTTGACCTGCTTGGCGTCGAGAATTTCGCCGATGATCTTCCACTGGGCTTCCGGCAGTTTCGCCAGTTGCTCGTCGGTCATCTTCAGCTCCTCGCGCACGTCCTTGCGCTGGAGCAACGTCTGCGGATTGGTGACCCCGCCGCCCCCGCCGAAAGGGAACCCCTGCCCGAACACCATGGTGACGGACAGACAGGCGACACTCACCGTCAGCACCATCTTGTGACCCGCACGCATCATCCACCTCCTGAACAAAAGACAGGTTGCGAATCTGCTCTGCCGTGATGTGTCCAACCCCCTCCCACAGAGTGGTTGGCGCACCGAGACATCGTGCTAAACCCCACGGAGCGGGAATTGTCTCGCGCCGTTTTCGCTCGCCCGTCCAGACGTGGCTGCTCGGAGGGCGAGCGTCCGCGGTTGTTGTACGAGTCGCGAGACGACAAGCAAGCTCTCAGCGCGTGAGGAAGAGCGGCAGGACGTACGCCTGCGTGAAGCAGATGCGATTCGTGCCGTAGTGTCCCCCAAGATGGCCTGTCCAGAGGACGCCGGCCTGCCAGGGGTGTTGCCGCAGGCGGCCGTAGAGGGCGGCGTCCGTGGGGGTGCAGATCGCCGGCCGAAAACCGACGCGCCCCGCGGCCGCCCCGCGTTTCCCGTCCGCGGTGCCGACGATGCGCATGCACAGCCCCAGGATGAAGCGGTCGCGTTCGCTGACAAAGGCGTCAATACCTTCCCGCGCGGACGCCAGCGCCGGCCGGAGGTCGTACTGGGGACTGACCGACGGCGCCAGCAGCACGATGCGATCGACCGTGTCGGGCGGCAGCACCTCCGCGGCAGCCAGCACGACCGCACAACCGGCGCTGTGGCCGATCAGGTAGATCCGCAGGTGTGGGTAGTAACGCCGGTAACAGAGGACGCGCTCGGCGAGGCTGCGGCCCATGACGAGGTGATTCTGGTGATCGACATGGTCCTTGATGTAGCGGCCGTAACCGTGCGACCAGACAACCGTCTCGACCGCCAACGACAGCCCGGTCTCGCGGATCGCCTGACTGAGAGAAGTGGACACGGTGCGAAAGTCGCCCGAGCCATCGCAGACGAACACGATTCCCAAAGCCTGTCTTTCCTGGCCCTGGACCGGCCCGGTGCAGGAAAGGAGCAGGCCGAGGGAAGCCAGGGGAAATGGGGAAACCGCGATGAGTTTATGCACGTGTCCATCCTCGATCGTGGGGGCGACGACAATACTGAACTATTCTACCGGTGGCGCGCGGCTGCAGACTATTGAGGACAACAGCCAGCGCAGCGCCTTGTCGAAGTAAGGGGTGACGTGGCCGGTACGATTGGCAAGGTTTCGCAAGCCCGGCGGAGCGCATCCGTCTTGCCTGGTCTCCGGCACATGGGTAGAATCCTCGCCTGATCGTTTTTCGCCGGACGGATGGAGACAGTGGCATGAGGCCCGAGGTTTTCCTTGTGCAGACGGAGGCACGCTACCCGGAGTCGCTTGCGCCAACACCGGACGGTCACCTCTCCCGAGCCTTGCGCGCATTGTGGTCGGGCTGGGGCTTGGACTGTGACAATCCCTTCAAGCAATGGGTAGCGCCGGGCGGCCGGGTCGTCATCAAGCCGAACTGGGTGATGGATTTCCACCCCGAAGGCCACGGCCTTGACGCGCTCATCACCCATCCCGCACTGCTGGCACACGTCGTGGAGGCGGCCGCGCGCGCCCTCGAAGGCCACGGCACCATTCTCATCGGCGATGCTCCATTGCAGCGTTGCGATTTCGCGGCGCTGCTGGAGCGCAGCCGCGTGGGCGAGATCGTTGCGGACATGAAGCGCCGCTATCCCGCCCTCAACCTCGTGGTCGAGGATTGGCGGTTGACCATCCTGGACGAGGACGGCCGTCTCGGAACGGCGGGACAACGGCAGCGGCCCGGCTATGAAGACCTGATCGGGGACAGGTATCTCCTGATGGATCTCGGGAGGGACAGTTTCCTCGAAGAGATCGCCGAGTATTCAGATCGTTTTCGGGTGACCTGTTACAACCCTCATTTGATGGGAGAGCATCACCAACCCGGCAAACACGAATACCTGGTCACCCGTCGTGTCTTCGAGGCCGACCTGCTGATCAACCTGCCGAAGATGAAGACGCACACGAAGGCGGGCTTGACAGGAGCGTTGAAGAACCTGGTCGGGATCAATGGCCACAAGGAGTACCTCCCCCATCACATTCAGGGCTCCTATTTCGAGGGCGGGGATTGCTACTCCAAGAGCAACTCCTTCGCTCGCCGCCTGGAGTCGTTGTCGGATCACTACTGGGCATGGCACGAGCGACTCTCACGGTTCAAGCGGAGCCTGTATCGGGGCGCCATGCGGCTGCTGGGGATGGCCTCCCGGCTCACAGGGGGAGATGGCATTTTAGGAGCGAGTTGGAGCGGGAACGAGACGGTCTGGCGCATGACGCTCGATCTGAACCATTTGCTCTATTTCAGTCCGCAGGCACCACGGCACGTCATCTCGATTGTCGATGGCATTGTCGCCGGGGAAGGTGAGGGGCCGCTCACACCCAGCCCGAAACCGCTTGGGTTCCTCATTGCGGGCGAGAACCCGGCGTACATCGATGCTGTCGTGGCAAAGCTGATGGGGTACACGCTGGCTCGGGTGCCAACGGTCTATCACGCCCTAAATCATCGCAAATCCCGCTTCGCCGGGCCTGACCTCCGCGGTTGGACCGTCACCGAGGTCGCAGACCGTGGCCAGGCAGAGTGTGTCCCGTTCGAGCGGCTGCCGAATCTGCATTTTGTCAAGCCGAAGCACTGGGAACGCGCGACAGCGCGTTCCGTTTAGCCGTGGTTTCAAAACCCCTCCCCCAACCCCTCCCCGCCACGGAGAGGGGAGCAGAGGACTTGGCTTTCCTCCCCTCTCCGTGGCGGGGAGGGGTTGGGGGAGGGGTTTTGAAACCGCTTAGCCGCGCTTCGCCGAACCGCGCTGAAACCCAGGATGCGCATTACCACGGAAGGAGTCCGTATGTCCAACGTTTCCCTCGCTCCTGCAGTACGGTCCAGCAAGCCATTCCGGATCCTGTCCAATGTCCAACGCTTGCCCGAGTCGCTTCCCGGCGGCGACCGCCTCCAGCACGACTTCCTGCCGATCGGGTCGCGGCTGTTCTGGAACAGTTGGCGGGCTCACGTCCGCTCCCTGTTTCGCGACGCGATCGTTCTTCACCTTCCCGGCAAGGAGCTATTCCTGCTGTGCCTCCTGCGATTGCTGCTGCCCTGGTCGAGGGCACGCCTGATCGTTGTCGAGGCCATTCTACCAAAGCCCGGGACAGGCCGTTGGGCGCGGCTGAGTGCATGGTTCAAGGGCCTGCTCTTACGGCGCGTCGATCTGTTCCTGCTCTATCAGAAAGACATCCAGGGCCTTACCGTGGGCTACGGTATCCCGGCGGACAAATGCCAGTACATCCCCTTCAAGGTGAATAGTCGCGAAGTGATTGCCAGCATCGACTCACCCCCCGGAACCTATGTGTTCACAGGCGGTCAGTCGCGGCGCGATTACGATACCTTCATCGAGGCGATGCGTGGGCTGCCGTATCCGGGGGTCATTGCCACACCTCCCGAGCAGGTGACCTCCTATCACGAAACCTATTTCGACAAATCGAAACTCCCCAGCAATGTTCGCGTCAAGCATGATGCCACTCCCGGCCGCCGATTTATCGAGGCGATTGCGCAGGCCAGGGTGGTAGTGATGCCGATCCGAGCCGAGGCCATTGGGTCCGCCGGAGTCGGGGTTTACCTGATGGCGATGGCCCTGCGCAAGTGCGTCATTATCACCGATTCCCCCGCGACCCGTGGGATTCTCGAACACGAAGAGAATGCGATCCTGGTGCCTCCCGAAGATCCCCAGGCCCTGCGGGAAGCCATTCGCAACGCGTGGGAGGACGACTCCTACCGCTGTGGCATCGCCGAGCGTGGGTTCGAGTACGCCCAGTCTCTCGGCGGTGAGGAGGAACTGCGGCACAACATCGCCGAGAGAACCGCGGCCTTTCTTCGCTCGGTCGCCTGCTGAAGTCAGTTCCCTACTTCTCCCCTCTCCCGCAAGGGGAGAGGGGCGTTCCGGATCGAGGGAGGGATCTCCTGTGATGATGCTCGCCACGCGCATTGTGTTGCCCATTCTGCTTCTCGCTGCCATTGCCCTGATGTACCGCCGTCTACCCGGTGCGGTGGCCCGGGCCAGAGCGGTCTGGGACAGCGTGGCAGAACATCGCGCCCTGTCGGTCTTGCTCGTATTCGGCCTGGCCTTTGGGGGACGGCTGGCACTGCTGCCCTGGCTGCCGATGCCGACGCCCCTCTTCCCCGATGAGTTCAGCCATCTACTCTCAGCTCAGACACTCGGCCTCGGACGAATAGCCAATCCGACACCCGCCTTCTGGGAACACTTCGAGAACATTTTCATCCTGAATGTCCCGACCTATCAGAGCAACTACCCGATGGGACAGGCTGTCAGTTTGCTGATAGGTCAAAGCCTGTTCGGCCACCCGTGGATGGGTGTCTTGCTGATGGTGAGCGCGATGTGCGCTGCCACTTGCTGGATGTTGCAAGGCTGGTTGCCGCCCCGGTGGGCATTGCTCGGCGGCCTGGCGATGGTGCTGCACTTCGGTGTATTCCACGAGTGGATCCAGACCTACATGGGCGGCGGCGTGGCGGGTACGGGCGGAGCGCTGGCACTTGGAGCACTGATCCGTCTGCGGCAGCGGCCGAGGATGGCGCTCGGGGCAGTGTTGGCCGTTGGTGCCGGACTGATCCTGCATACGCGGCCCTACGAATTCCTCATCTTCACCGCCTGTGTTGGGAGTGCGCTCCTGTGGCAGGGATGGCAACAGTGGCGGACAAGTCAATGGATGCCGTGGCTCCGTGCCATGATGGCAACGCTGGTGGTGGGAGGCTTCTTCGCCGGCGCGGTACTCTACCAGAATCATCGCATTACCGGGCACGCGACAATGCTGCCTTACCAGCTCGCCCGTGAGGTGCAAGGCGTGCCGCAAAGCATGTACTGGGAGCCGCCCGTCCCGCCGCCGCCGCTCCGGTTCGCCCGTCTCCAGTTCATGTACGACTGGCAACTCGCCATCTATCGGCACGGGCAGACGTGGGATGGATTCTGGGAGGAGATGGGCAAGCGCATCGAAGTGCATCACAATTACTTCGTCGGGTATCATTCCCTTCCGGCGCTCCTCGTCGCCTTGTTGTGCTGGCGCGACCTGCGGGTGCGGTTCCTTGCCGGCCTGATCGGGGCGACGCTCGTCTGGAATTCGTGGTATCCCTTCCACTACGGCCACTACTTCGCCCCGCTCGTGGGCGCGTATGCGGCGTTGATCCTCATTGGTCTGGAACGCATTGCCGGCTGGACGCGAGGCGGCTTTGGCTGGGGGGAGTGTCTTGCGTTGGTGTTGGCAGTGTCCTCGGTGCAGACCTTCCCGTACACACTGATCCAGACCCTCCGGAACCCGCCGCGTCGGTCCGACCCACGCTTTCAACCAGACATCCGAGCTGAGATTGAGCGCCATCTGCAAGCCGCCTTGGGTGGCAAACATCTGGTGTTTGTGCGGTCGCAGCGACCCTTGGATGCCGAGGACGCCTGGTACACCAACGGCCCGGACCTGGAAGCCAGCCCTATCCTGTGGGCTCAGGAGATTGACGCCGAGAGCGACCGCAAATTGCTGAGCCACTATGCCGGCCGCCAGATCTGGACGGTGCAGACCGAGACGAGGAAGCTGGAACCGTATCGGGGATCGCTGCCGCCGGAGCAAATGCCCTGGCGTGTGGGGAGCCAACAAGGTTCGCGGCCGTAGCCTCAAGGGATGGCCGCGCCGTTCCGTTCGCGCTCGACCAACCGCAGGAACAGCGCTCTTGTCTGCGCCAGGTGTTGCTCCAGCTGGGCGAGGAACTGAGTGGCGGCAGTGCCTTGCGGCCCCGGCTGGAAATCCAAACGCCGGGCGAGTTTTTCAAGATCGTCGGGCTGCTCGGGCAACTCGTTCAGCGAACGGTTGTGGACGATGCGTAGCTGGCTTTCGACGAGGCGAAGAAAGTCATAACAGGTACGCAAAGTCTCATGCTCGGGGGGCGACACCAGACTGGCGGTGCGCAGGGCGTCGAGTGCCTCCCAGGTGTTGGTCACGCGCAGGGGCGGTTGCTCGCGGCCATACTTGAGGCGGAACATCTGCACCAGGAACTCGACATCGACCATACCGCCTGAGCCGCGTTTCAGGTCGCGTTCGCCGCCGCTCGCTTCCAGGCGGTCGCGCATGCTGCAGATCTCGTCGGCCAGTTCCGGTCGCCACGGCAAGCCGTACACCGCACGATGTACTCCCTCTATCACCTCTTGCCCAAAGTCCGCGTCGCCATAGACGACCCGCGCCCGCGTCAATGCCTGCCGTTCCCATAACTGGGCACTGCCACCCTCATAGTAGCGCAGGAACTCGGACAAGGGCGTCACGAGGCTGCCGGACTTGCCCGTCGGCCGCAACCGCATGTCCACGTGGTAGAGACGGCCCATCGGCCCCTGGAAGCTCGCCGTCTTGATCAGGCGTCGAGCCAGTTCCGTGAAGAAATGGAAGTTGTCCGTCAGCTCGAACTGCTCGAAGCGCGACGCCCCGGGCGGCGGGCCGGTGCGGCCGTCGCCCTCGTAGACCATGATCAAATCGAGATCGCTCTGGTAGCTCATCTCACGGCTGCCGAGCTTGCCCAGGCCCAGGATGGCGTAGCGGCTGGGGTGGCCGGCGCGCGGCCCGTCAGCCAGGTAGGGCACCCCGTAACGCTGCGTCAGCGGGACATAGGGCACCGAGGCAAGTTGCACGAGGATGGTTTCGGCGACGTCGCTGAGGGCCGACGTCGTCGATTGGATCGTGTCCTTGCCGAGGATGTCGCGGACGCCGATGCGCAGCAGTTCCTTGCTCTGGAAACTGTGCAGGATCGGATCGAGATCTTCCGCTCCGCGGCACAGGTCGGCCAGTTCCTGCCGCAGTTCGGCCGCGATGCGCGGCTGGTCCAGGAGCAGGCTGTCGAGCAGTTCGTCGATCATGCCGGGGTTGTTGATCAGGATCTCCGAAAGGAACTGACTCCAGGCGCACAGGTCGACGTAGAGGTTGAGGCTAGGCGTGTTGAAGCTGAATAGCTCCCACAGGACCGCCTTGCCGCCAAGCGAGGCCGACACTTTTTCCAGGTTGACCAGGGCCATGTCGGGGTCAGGCGTCGCTGCCAGGGCGCGGAGCAGCTGCGGTGCAATGCTGGCGAGGAAGTGGCGGCAGCGGCGCGTCGAGAGAAACGGCACCGTCTCGCGCGCCAGCTGCGTCAGGTTCTGGTAGGCGCCCATGACGTCCTTGAATGGGTAGCGCCCAAGAACGGCCTGGATTGTCTCTTTATCCGGGTGCGGGTCGAGGATCAGGTCGGATTCGGGCTCGGCCTGGCTGTCCTGCTCGGCGAAGGTTTGATGGAGCAGATGATCGAGAATCTTCCTCGTCAATGTCGTTTTTTCGCGGTAGTCGCGGAGGAAAGCGTCCAGCGGCGGCAAGCCCACGGGTTGCGACCCGTGGGCTTCCGTTTGGTAGCCCATGCGCAGGGCCAGCTTGGCCAGCTCCTCGTCGCGGTCGGGCAGGCGATGGGTCTGCAGGTCGAACATCAGCTGCAGCCGGTGCTCGGTTTTGCGCAGGAAACGATAGGCGTCCTCAAGGATGGTGAACTCCTGGTCGGTCAGGCAGCCGACGTGTTCGAGAGCACGCAGGGCCTTCAGAGTGTTGCGCTGCCGCACCTCGGGCAGGTCGCCGCCGTTGAGTAGTTGCAAGAACTGGATGGTGAACTCGACGTCGCGAATCCCGCCGTGGCCCGTTTTCACTTCCTTATCGCTGACGCCGGCCCGGCTGGCTTTCCTCTCCATCTGCCGCTTCAGCGCCTTGATGCCGTTGATCTCCGAGAAGCTCAGATATTTGCGGTAGACATGGGCGTCGATGGCGCGCAGGAACTCCTCGCCCAGGCGCATATCGCCAGCGACGGGGCGCAACTTGATGAGTGCCTGGCGTTCCCAGGTGCGGCCCATTGTGTCGTAGTAAGAGAGGGTGCTGGCGAGGCTGCGGGCGAGCGGGCCGCGGTGGCCCTCGGGGCGCAGGCGCAGATCGACACGGTATGCCTGGCCCTCGTCGGTGTGGGCGGACAGCAGGCGGACGATCTCCGAGACGACGCGGCCGAAGAACTCGCTGTTGTCGATGTGCGTGACGCGCTGGCCGCGGGTGGCGCCCTCGTCGTCGTAGACGAACATCAGGTCGATGTCGCTGCTGTAGTTCAGCTCCTTGCCGCCGAGTTTGCCGAAGGCGAGGACGACGCAGCGGGCCGGCTGGTCGGCGGTGGTGTACGGCTCGCCAAAGCGGCGTGTGACGTGGCGCAGGGCGGTGCTAAGGGCGACTTCGAGGGCACAATCAGCGACCCGTGAGATGTCGCGCGTGATCTCTTCGAGGGGACGGTCCCGGGTGATATCGTTCGTGCCGATGCGCAGGATCTGCCGCTGGCGAAAGCGGCGGAAGGCACGTAGGACTGCAGAATCCTCGTAAGCGGCATCGACCTCGGCCTGGAGTTGGGCGAGCATCTCGGCGCGGCTGGGGCTGCTGCGCAGAGGGATGCGCAGCATGTCGAGGTAGTCGGGGTGGAGGGCGAGCAGGTCGCTGAAGAACTGACTGGTGCCGAGCAGTTCGAGGAGTTTTTCGAGTGGCCGGCCACGCGCTTCGAGCAGGGTGGGCTTTTGAGCGAGGCCGGCGGGGCTGGCGAGGAAGCGCTCGAAGTTGTTGAGCGCCATGTCGGGGTCGGGGTTGCGCGGCAGGAAGCGAGCCAGCCAGGGATAGAGTTCGGTCAGGAACTCGGGGCCAAGGGTGGCAGCGAGTTGGCGAAGGTTGTGCAGGGCGCGGCCGTGGTCGCGCAGGTTCCAGCAGCGCAGCAGCGAGCCGGCCTGTTCGGGGGAGTCGAGGCAGTGGCGGAGGTAATCGGCTTGCATGGACGGACCACGACGTTGAACCCCAGAGATACAGCCACGCGTTTCCTTCTTTCGCCCTGTTGTCTCGGCGTCTCTGTGGCTCCCCTTCTTGAGCCCAGATTCCCGCGTGTTCGGGCGAACTTCAGACCAGCGGCAAACTGATTCGCTGCGGTGCGCCACCACAGCCGGCAGACTGCTCCTCACAGACGCTCACTTCTCTCACACGGTCCATGCCGACCTGTTCGCCAGTCGCCACCCGCCCGAACAGCGTGAACGCCGTCGCCTCCTCGACCTCCACTTGCACCGTTCGGCCGATCAGCCGTTCGGTGCCCTCGAAGACGACAATGTGATCCGTCCGCGTCCGCCCCGTCAGTTGCAGCGGACCGCCCGTGCGCTCGTGCTTGAGGGCGGTCTTGCTCGGCCCCTCGACCAGCACCTCCACCGTTTCGCCGATCTTCGTGCGGTGGTCCGCCAGACTGACGGCATTCTGGATCGCCAATAGATCATTGTTGCGGCGCTTCTTGACTTCCTCCGGCATGTCGTCCGCGTACAGCTCATGGCCCTTCGTCCCTGGCCGCGGGCTGTACTTGAAGATGAAACTGTTCTTGAAGCCGGCGGTGCGCACCAGATCGCAAGTTCGCTCAAATGACTCCTCCGTCTCCCCGCAGAAGCCGACGATGAAGTCGCTGCTGATCGCCACGCCCGGCACTTTC
>DASPXY010000813.1:0-3408 GCA_035637055.1 Gemmataceae bacterium
TTCCGGCCGATCACGCGGATCTCGTTAACGTGGGTGCGATTCACCATCCCCTGCACCGTCATCAGCATGATGTCGTCGCCATCGCGCACCGACAGCACGCCGACCACCGGACCGTTGCGTTCGGTCGTGCGGATGTCGCGCACGCCCTTGCCGCCGCGGCGCTGCTTGCGGTAGCGCATCGCCGATCGATCCTTGACAGCCTCCTCCTCGCCGCCCTCCGTCACTTCTTCGGGCGTCTCCTCGACAGGCTCCTCGGCCTCGGGTTCCGGCGGCTCCTCGCCGGCAATGTTCGCCCCGAATGGCGTCCGCTTGCCGTAGCCGTTGGCGCAGACCGTCAGCAAATACCCCTGCGGATCGGCGACCACCATGCCGATGACCTCGTCCTCCGGCTGCAGCGTGATCGCCTTGACGCCGCGCGTGTTGCGACCCATCGACCGCACCTGCGCCTGGTCGAAGCGGATCGCCATGCCCTGCCGCGTACACAGCACCACTTCGTCGCCCGGCCGCGTCAGGGCCACGTCGATCAGCGTATCGCCCTCCTCCAACGCGATGCCGATGATGCCGCCCTGCTTCGGACGGCTGTAATCCGCCAGGGCCGTCTTCTTGATCAGGCCGCGCCGGGTTGCCATCATCAGGTGGCTGTCGCCCTCGAAGCGGCGCACCGGGATCACGCTGGTGATCTTCTCCTCGGGCTTGAGCGACAGCACATTGGCGATGGCGCGGCCGCTGCTGGTGCGGCTCATCTCCGGGATATGATGCACCTTCAGCCAGTACAGCTGGCCGCGATTGGTGAAGCACAGCAGGAAGGCGTGCGTCGAGGCGACGAAAAAGTTCTCGATGAAGTCGTCCTCGCGCGCTCCGGTGGAGATGCCCTTGCCGCCGCGGTGCTGCGTGCGGTAGGTCGTCAGCGCCAGCCGCTTGATGTAGCCGTTGTGGCTGAGCGTGACGACGTTGATCTCCTCCGCCAGCAGGTCGTCCGGGGTCAGCTGCCCCGGAAGGGCGTCGATGATCGCGGTGCGGCGCTCGTCGCCGTACTTGTCGCGCATCTCCATCAGGTCGGCGCGGACCACGTTGCGGATCTCACGCCAGTTGTCCTCTGGATTGAGCAACTTCTCGTAGGCGATGATGTGCTTGCGCAGCTCGTTATATTCCTTGAGGATCTCGTCGCGCTCGAGGGCAGCGAGCTGGCCCAACTGCAACCGGACCACTGCCTCGGCCTGGGCTTCGGTCATGGAGTAGGTCGGCAACGCCCCGAGTTCGCGCGTCAGAGCGGCGAAGTGCTCGGCGCCAAGGGCCCGCTCCAGCACGGGCGCGGCGACGGCGAGGTTCTGCAGGCGCTGCTTGGACTCGGCGCGGCTCGGTGAACTGCGGCAGATCTGAATGACCTCGTCCAGCGAGGAGATGGCAATCAGCTGGCCCTCGAGGATGTGGCCGCGCCGCTTGGCCTCGCGCGCCAGGTACTCGGTTCGGCGACGAATCACCTCGACGCGGTGGCGCAGGAACTCCTCCAGCATCTGCTTGAGGTTGAGGGTGCGCGGCCGGCCATCGACCAGGGCCAGCAGGATCAGGCTGACCGTTTTTTGCAGGGGCGAATACTGGTAGAGCTGGTTGAGGATCAGCTGTGGGTCGGTGTCGCGCTTCAGGTCGATGACGATACGGACCGGCTCGCCGTTGCGGGCGGAGCTTTCATCGCGAATCGCGCTAATGCCCTTGATCCGCTCCTCTTTGACCAGATCGCCCATGGCCTCTTTCAGCCGCTCCCGCGTCTGTTGGTAGGGCACCTCGGTGATGATGATCTGGATCGGCTTGTGGTCCTCGTTGATCTCGGCGCGGGCGCGCAAGATCATCTTGCCGCGGCCCGTGCGGTAGCCGTCGCGCACCCCGAGACGGCCACAGATGATGCCGCCGGTCGGGAAGTCGGGGCCGGGGATGAGTTCCATGAGCTGATCGACCGACACGGATGGCTCGTCGATCAGACGGATCAGGCCGTCGCAGACCTCGCGCAGATTGTGCGGCGGAATCTCCGTCGCCATGCCGACCGCAATGCCGTCCGAGCCGTTGACCAGCAGGTTCGGAAACTTGCTCGGCAGCACCAGCGGCTCGCGATACTTGCCGTCGTAATTCTCGGTAAAATCGACGGTGTCGCGTTCGAGGTCGGCGAGCATCTCGGCGCCGACGTTGGTCAGCCGTGCCTCGGTGTAACGGTGGGCGGCGGGCGGCAGGCCGGCGATCGAGCCGAAATTGCCCTGCGGGTGAATCAGGGTGTGGCGCATGGTCCAGTCCTGCGCCAGGCGCACGAGCGTCATGTAAATCGACTGGTCGCCGTGCGGATGGTAGCGCTTCATCGTCTCGCCGATGATGCCGGCGCACTTGCTCGTCGCGGAAGCCGGCCCGAGATTCAGGTCGTTCATGGCGAGGAGGATGCGTCGCTGCGACGGCTTGAGGCCGTCGCGCACGTCGGGCAGGGCGCGACTGATCAGGACGCTCATGGCATAGCTGAGATAGCTATCCTTGAGTTCGTCCTCGATGTTGAGCGGCTCCTGATGGTCGCCGTTGGCCTCGGGCGCCGGGGGGATCACAGGGGGTGCGTCGCTGGGGGGGAGTTCGTCCGCCAATGCAGGATTCCTCACCTATGCGAGAACGGTTCGATCAACACTTTCGGCGATAAAAACCTCGATTTCTTCTGTGTTTATCATATCAGAAAGGAGGGCCGCACTCCACGGCGGTTGCACCGTTGGGGAGCAGGCATCCCGCCTGCATTCTGCCCCCTGCGGGCGGGACGCCTGCTCCCCAAGGGGAGGGCAGGTCGGGATGATCGAGCTGCTGCGCGAGGGCCACACCGCCGACCGGACCAGGCTCGCGGATCCACCTGGCGGTGCATATCAGAGGGACGCCATCTTGGTGAAGGCTGCGGGAAAGGAGGTCGAAAGATGACGAAAAAGCCAGCGGACTACTGGCGGGAACGGAAGAACATCGTGCCAATTCTTGAGGAGGCGATGGCTGATAATCACGGTCTGATACCTCCTCGATCCTACTTCCTACGGAGAGGGCTATCGTCTCTCTTCTGGGCCTTGCGAGCGTATCACGGCGGGGTGGACCGAGCGCGTGCAAGGCTCGGGGTTGCCGAGAAGAAATACTGCCCCTGCTGTGGGCGGGTGTTAGAGACCACGGAGTTTCGCACGCGGGCAAAATGCGGCGAACAGCGGTTCCTTGACAACATTTGTAAAGGCTGTCATTCCGCCGAAGTGGCCAAATACCGCAACACGGATCTGGGGCGTGCCGCTACCATTGTCAGGGGGGCGAAGCATCGCGCGAAGACAGAGGGCATGGAGTGCGATTTGACGAAGGAGTGGGTTATCGAACGCCTCGAGAAAATTGCCTGGCGCTGTGAAGTAACCGGCCTCCCCA
>DASPXY010000814.1:0-6266 GCA_035637055.1 Gemmataceae bacterium
CGTAATCCTCCAGGTAGCCATTGCCCTGCGCCTTCGGGGCCTTGCCCGGCTGTCCCCCATAAGCGCGCAGCAGGCGACCGTCGGCCGTCCGCTGGTGCTTCAGCACGAACTCGGCGGCGCGGCTCGCCGTGTCGAGGTACTTCTTTTCGCCGAGCGCCCGGCCTGCCTCGGCGTAGCCGGCGATCATTTGCCCGCTCCACGCCGTCAGCATCACCTCGTTGCGGAACGGCCGGTCGCGCTTGCCCCGCACCTCGAACACCTTCTGCCGCAGCGAGGCCAGCCGCGCCTCCAGCTGCTCGCCCGTCAGCTTCAGGTCCTTCGCCACCTCGGACAGCGGCTTCGGCAGCGTGAGAATGTGATATTTCTCCTCGAAATTGGGCTTATCGTCGGCGCCGTACACCTTGCGGAAAAAGCGGTTGTCGGCCTTGTCGGGCAGGGCCTCGTCGAGTTCCTTGCCGGTCCAGACGTAGAAGCGGCCCTCCTCGTGGTGCGTCTCGGCGTCCTGCGACGAGTAGAACCCGCCGTCCTTCGTCATCATCTCACGCATGACATACCCCAGCGTCTCATCGAGGACGCGGCGATAGAGGGGGCTCTTGGTCAGGCGGTAGGCGCGGGCGTAGAGTTCGGCGAGTTGGGCATTGTCGTACAGCATCTTCTCGAAGTGCGGCACCGTCCAGGTACGCTCGGTGCTGTAGCGATGGAAGCCGCCGCCGAGATGGTCATAAATGCCGCCTAAAGCCATCTTGTCGAGCGTTAATGTCACCATCTTGATCAGCTCGTCAGACTTCTTGCGCTGGCCGACCTGCAGGAGGTATTCCAGGCGCGCCGGCGTCGGGAACTTCGGCCCACGAAAGCCGCGCGTCGGCACACCGAAGCCGCCATGCACCGGGTCGAACCCTTCGGTCAGCGGCTCGATGCCTCCCTCCGCCAGCGTTCGATCCAGGTCGATCAGGGCGAGGCCCGGCGCATTGCTCTCCAGCGCCTTCACCGTGGCGGCGGCCAGCGACTCGGCCTGCTTCGAGATGCCCTTGGGGTCGTCGGTCCAGAACTTGTTCATCAGCTTGAGGATCGTCTTGAAGCCGCGCTGCGTTTCGCCGTCGATTTCCTTGTCCTCGCGCGGCCAGTACGTGCCGCCGACGATCGGCTTGCCCTCGGCGGTCAGGAACATCGACAGCGGCCAGCCGCCGCGGCCTTGCTGCACCTCGGTCAGCGCCGTCATGTAGATCTGATCGATGTCGGGCCGTTCCTCGCGATCAACCTTGATGGCGACGAACCACTGGTTCATCAGCTTCGCCACCTCCTCGTTGGCGAATGATTCGCGCTCCATGACGTGGCACCAGTAGCAGGAACTGTAGCCGATCGACAGGAAGATGAGCTTGCCTTCCTTCTTGGCCTTGGCGAACGCCTCCGGTCCCCACGGATACCAATCGACCGGGTTGTGGGCGTGCATCAGCAGATAGGGGCTGGTTTCCTTCGCCAGCCGATTGGTGAAACGAGGCTTGTCGTCCTTGCCCTTGGGCGGCCCGGCGACGGTTGGCGTGAGCGCCAGGGGCAGAGCCAGCAGCAGGACGGCGAAGGTACGGCGGCTTTGGGAAACCATGAAACGCTCCACAGGCGGGGAATCAAGGGTTGGTTTAGCCGCAGTTCAGAGAACCCCTCCCCCCAACCCCCTCCCCTACAAGGAGAGGGGGAGAAGAAGAGACATCGTCTTGCTTGCCCCCCTCTCCGTTGCGGGGAGGGGGTTGGGGGGAGGGGTTCTCTGAACCGCGGCTAGAGGCGGACGAACTACGGCACGGTCAACTTGACCGTCTCCTGCGGGAGGCAGAACTCCTTCACACCGTTACAGGCGACGTACTGGACAACGACGTCGAGTGGCCCGGTGTCCGCTATGGCCCGGCGCACCTGGGCCGTGATCGAAACCATGCCCTCGTAGATCTGATACTTGTCGCCCCGATGCTCCTTCAGTTTCCCGGGCGGGTAGTTCACTTTGACCTCCTCCAGTTTGCCGGTCTTGGAGGAAATTTTGACGATCGTCTGATTGTTCAGGAGCCCTTCGTGCTTGACGGGGTTAGCGTAGGCGTAATAGTCCTTGCCGATCGTGAGCGTCACGGTCACCACCTGCTTCCCCGCGGCGTCGGGCTTCGTCGCCGTGGCGTTCACCTTGGCCACCGCGGTCGGTTGCTTGCCCGCGTCGGCGCTCGGCCCGAGCGCCAGGACACTCAAGCTGGCCAGAAGCCCCGCTACAACGACCAGCCGGAGCACTCCTTGCCAGCTATGAATTCGTCGCTCCATGCAAACCTCCTTCAAGAGAGTAACAAGATCGCGTCTGGCATCAATCCACCGTCAGCTTGACCGTCTCTGGCGGCAGGCAGACGCCCTTGGGATTGCAGTTCATGTACTTGACGGTGACGTTGAGCGGGCCGGTATCGCCCTTGGCCCGGCGTACCGTGCCCTTGATCGCCACCTTGTCCTCGTAGATCTTGTAACTGCCGACGACAGCGTCTTTCTTGAGTTTGCCGGGGGGATACTCGATCTTGACGTCTTCCAGTTTGCCGGTCTTGGAGGCGATGGTGACGGTGGTCTGGGCGCCTTCGAGATCCTCCAGGCCGACAGGGTTGGCGTAGGCGTACCAGGGGCCCTCGATGGTCATCGTCACCGTGACCACCTGTTTGCCGTCGGCGTCGGGCTTTGTCGCCGTGGCACTCACCTTGGTGAACGATTTCTGCTTTGCCCCCGCGTCGGCTGCCGGCAAGCCGCGGTCGCCGAACGTGAGCAGCGCTGCCGCGCCGAGGAGCAACCCCGCGGCGATCAAGCCACGCATTCCGAGGCAGCAATTCATCTGTCGCGCCATGCGCACCTCCTGAAACAAAGGCGGCCCGGTGGCCGCGCCCATTAGTTGGCCCGGTTCCGCTACTATCGCGGAAATCCGCATCCCCGCACAAGATCACATTTTACCGGCGGAAGCGTCGCGCGGCTTCCGCTATAATCGCAAGGGACAGTCTACCCTGGAAGGAGGTTGAAACATGCACCAGCGCGCCGGCACCGGAATCGTGAGCGTCCTCCTGCTGGGAGCGTGGCTTGTGCTTGAGGGCGGCAGCGCGGCGGCCCAGGACAAGCCCCCCGACAAGGTCATCGCCGAGCAGAAAGCGATCGCGCAGGCCTACTGGAAACGGGTCTTCGAGAAGGACTTGCCGCTCGTCGAGACAAAACACTTCCTGGTCTGCGGCGAGGCGCCGGGCAGGAAGCTCGCCGAGGTCGGCGACAGCCTGGAGAAAGCGTACGCGATGGTGGGCAAGATCCTTGAACTGGGCAAGGAAGAACCGTGGCCGGGCAAGATGACGGTCTTTCTGGCGCCGGAGACCAAGGGCTTCAACGCCCTGGTCCGCACCATCGAGAAGCGGTTGCCCGAGGAAGGCGAGCGCGGCCTGGTCGTGATCCGATCCGATACGCCGCACATCCTCACCGGGCCGAGCAAGGAAGCGGGTGCCCTGAGCGTCGATGGCGAGGCGGTCGCCCAGTTGGCGGCGGCGCTGCTGACGGCGAAAATCACCGACCCCCTGCCCGAGTGGCTGGTGGAAGGGTTCAGTCGCGCCAGCGCTTTCCTGAATGGACCGTCGGAGGCCCTCGCGGCGGAGCGGCAACGCGCCCTGGCCCTGGTCAATGCGAAGCACACCGCCAAACAGGCCTGGGACGGCACCCTCAAGGGCGAGGACGCGGCGGTCGTGCGCGCCAGTGTGATCGAGTATCTCGCCTTCAGCGGTAAGTTCTCGCGCTTCCCGGCGCTGCTGGCCGCCTTCCGGCGTGGGGAGAATCAGCAGGCCGTCAGCACCGACGTCGCCCTGGCCACCGCCAACATCGCCCCCGCCGGCCTCAACACGGTCTGGCAGCGCTGGGTCAAGAACGCCAAGTAAGAGCCACCAACAGCAGAGCGAGCCGGCCGCGGCAGCGACCGGCTCGCCCATAGGTTTCCGTCGCGGCCGTCCACGTCCATTCAGTTCACGACGTTGCGCGGCGGCTGACCGAGCAACACGCGGCGGCAGTTTTCGCTCCCCTTGAGGCGCATGTCGAGCAGCCCTTCCTCGGAATAAAAGGCAGCGTGCGGATTGAGGATCAGGCGATCATGCGCCGGGTGGTCCGGATCGCGCCAGGCGACGACCAGGGGATGGTTCTCCGGCGGCGGCTCTTCTTCCAGCACGTCGAGTGCGGCCCCGGCGAGACGGCCGACGGTCACGGCATCGAGCACCGCCATCGCGTCCACGACGCCGCCGCGCGAGGTATTCACCAGGTACGAGTGAGCCGCCATTTGCGCCAGTGTATTCTGGTTGATGAGGTGGTGCGTCTCGATCGTCAGCGGGCAGTGCAGGCTAACCACGTACGACTGGGCGAGTAGTTCCGCCAGCGTCTCGGTTCGGCGCACGCCTAGCGACCGCTCGCGGCCATCGGGCACATAGGGATCATGGAACAGCACATCCATGCCCAGGGCTTTTGCCCGCAGCGCGACCGCCGTGCCGATCCGCCCCAGCCCGACGACGCCGAAGCCGCGGCCGCGCAACCGACGCAGCGGACTCACCTGAGAGTAACTCCACGGCCCGCGCCGCTCGCGCAATTTCCCCGTCAACAGGTGAATGCCGCGCGTCAGCGACAGCGCCAGACCGATCGCGGAGTCGGCCACCTCCTCGGTGCCGTAGTCGGGCACGTTCGCGACGGGGATGCCGTGCCGCCGCGCCGCCGCGATATCCACGTTGTCATAGCCGACGCCGCAGCGGACGATCAAGCGGCAGCGTTCGAGGCGACCGATGGTGTGCTCGGTCAAGCGCAGAGTGTGGTAGAGCATCAGCGCGTCGGCATCCTCGACGCGGCCGATCAGTTCGTCCTCGTGGCTGGCCTTGAGCGCCACCGGCTCCGCCACGTCCCCGAGTAGCCGGCGTTCGTGATCGAGATCCGCGATGATGAAATCCGCCACGACGACCTTCGCACGCCGCGCCATCCGCCTGCCTCCTCTTTTCCCGCTTGCGGGTTAGCAGAGCGCTTCCTGCGAACCCGCAAGCGGGACCATCAAAGATTATTTCCCGGTCGTTACTACGCGATAGACTTGATAGTACGGATCTTCGTAGACCAACTGGCCTCTGGCGTGAACCAGCGCGGTCGCCGCCAGGAATGCGCCGTGGCCGAGAGGCTCGGCCAGCAGCCCCACGGTCCGAGCAGTGAAACGCGGAACACTCTGTGCCGTTGGCTGCACCAGATGAGTCACCCCCCAGCGGCGCAAGTTGGGAACGACCTCAGCTAGTCGGCCGAGGCGGATCTGTTCCTGGACACGCTGCGTGATCCGAATGCGCTCGAACCACTCGATCACCTCGATATCCTCGTAGGGAATCGACTTGAAATCGACGAAAATCGGTGTACCGGTGTAGAGGCGAAAGCGCTGCAGACCGATAGGGATAATCGCTTTGTCCGTTTTTCTCTCCGCCAAGGGCTTGAAGTCACCTGAGCGCGAGCCGCGTGGGGCCTTTTTCAAGTCCGGCAGCTGCACCGGCAACAGGTAGACATCTCCCGTTTTCCGATTTTGCCGTACGAAGTCCATCAGTGGCAATTCCTCGTCAGCACTGCGGAACGCCTGCCGATCGACGCTGATCCACACACCGCCGGCCACGACAGCGAAGACGATCAGACCACAGACGATTCGCGCCACGGAAGTGTCGAGCGCAGGAGCGCGGGCATCTCGCCCGCCACTGTTGCGGGCGTCTCGCCCGCGCTCCGAGGCTCGGAGCGCCGCTAATCGGGACAGGATCACCGTGGTCGCGACCGGCACCAGGACCGCGGAGACGCGCCAGGGGAACAGCAGCGCCAGGGTGTCGTTGCCCGTCACGACCTGCACCAGTGTCAGGAGCATCATCAGCACGAACGGCACGCCGAGGACGATGAACAGCCGCGTTCGCCAGACGAGGAACAAAGCAAACGCGACCCACGCCAGCTGGAGCGCTGCGATGGGATCCAGCCACCGTTCCACCCGGGCATGGTGCGGGATGCGGAAGTTGGCGACGATGTCCTGCGCCCTGGCGAACTCCGCCGCAGACGTCGGCCCGAAGGCGGACAGGACATAGCCAATCGCCGGCAACACCAGGACGAACGTCATCGCCCCCAGCGACAGCGCTGCACGAGCCCGGCCCTCCACGACAAGTGCCGTCAGGAAGCCGAGCGTCAGCAGCGCTCCCGGCAGTAGGTAGGTCGAGTGGATGGTGGCGGCGAGAGCAATGCAGCAGGCCGCG
>DASPXY010000815.1:0-3569 GCA_035637055.1 Gemmataceae bacterium
GCGCAGTCCGCTATGAACTGATCGGGGGACGCTTCGTTGAGTCGCCAGTATGACTCCACAAAATCCGCTGGACTGGTAACCACTCCTTGGTTGAGACCTTCCTCGGCCTTGTCGAGGCTCGCCAAGGCGTCGTTGCGCTGCCCCAGCCGCCAGTAGATGAGGGCCAACAGCAGCTGACGTTCGCAGTCGGCGTTGGCTGGAGCGTCACCCCCTTCGAGGTTCGTCACCCTGTCGATCCCCAACCTGCAAAGATCATCCCGCAAATTGCCGGTCGCCCCCCAGTAGGCCATTGCCAAGTCGAAGACTTCCCAACCGGACAGATCCTCACATCTCGGCTCTAACTGCTCGATCACCTGCTTCCAGGATCGCTTCATCAGCAGCCAGCGCGGAGACTCGCACAACTCCGTGCCTGCCCCCGCGGAAGCACGTGGGTCAACAGCAGCACACAGCCAGGACTGGTCGCTGCGAGGCAGGTGGCTGAGACCGTCTCCAGCCAAGGAAACGCCTTGAAGTTTCGCGATGGCGTCCAGAACCGCCGTGGCCCTGCGCCTCAGGTCAGTCTCCTGGTTCAGGGCGGCAATGATGGAAGCGGGGAGCAGCGGGGCAAGTTGGCGCAATACTCCGAAAAGCTCCCGCGGGCCGAAACCCGGCGTACGCAAATAGTTCAGCACATCGTCCCGTGCAGCGTCGATTTGCCCCAATCGATAGCGGCAAAGGGCTCGCTGAAACAACGCGGGATGCGACCGAGGCTGGAGTTCCAGAGCTTGATCCAACGCTTGAACGGCATCCTCGTAACGGCAGGCGGTAGTGAGAGAGTCCGCCGCTTGGAGAAGGAAATCCGCATCCTCCCAGTGGTCCGTCAAGAGGCGGCCCAGCCACTGCTCATCTTCCGCGAGGTCCACTCCGGCCACGTGGGAGGCGTAGGATTGCCGCAAGTGGTCGAGAAACAGAAAGGCACCATCCCGATCCGCAGGGTTCTCGACGATGAGCGCCGCGACGAGAGTCCTGTACTCCTCTGCGAGACGGCTGTGCGGGCGGTCCAGAACCGCCAAGGGTTTGTCCGGCAGAGCCGGGCTTGGGTCATGGTGGATAACAGCGGTCGGTTCCCGAATCCCCAGTTCTGAGCAGCAAGCCTGTTCACGCTGAGGCGATAGTCCGTCTTCGTCATCCGCCCCGGACACATTCGACAAGACGAAGGAGAGCTTGATCTCGGTCGGGCGCCCGCGCACCGTCTCACTCCGGATCTCCTGGCACACCTCCTTCAGGCCCCCCACGTTCTGCCAATCCGGGAAGAACACTGCGACGACGGCGTCCGGCAGTTGCCGCGTGCAGATCCCCGTGGCATTCGTCTGACCATTCCCACAGTCGATGAGCACGTAATCGAAGGCTGGGTCGTGGGCTTCCCATTGCCGCTTGGTCTTCTCAAAAAAGTCAAAACCATCGTGTTGGTGGTAGAGATTGATCCAATCGAGTTGCGCACGGGCGAGGTGGTATTCCTCGTCCCGGCGCCCGGCCGGCATGACATAGATCTGGCCACCCTTCTCACCGACTGGACCCGCCGAGTAGATGTAGTCAGTTACCGCGGGGATCTGTCCCGTCTGGAGATACGCGGTGACGTACTCGACCACGCCGGGATGCGGCTGAGGCCGGAGAAACATGAAACGTCCAGCCCGCCGTCTTTTCGTGACGAACTCGACCACGCTGGGATGCGGGTGAGGCGGTTGGAATCGATCAAAGGTGTCCAGGGTCGGTGATTCGAGATCGAAATCCACGAGGAGCACCTTGCGCCCCAGTTTCGCCAGTTCGGCGGCAGTGTTGACCAACGCCAGTGTGCGGCCGACACCGCCCTTGAACGAATAGAAGGTGATCGTGTACAAGGCTACTTCACTCCAGCAGTTACTTCAGAGTTACGTTTCATTCCCACGACCGGTTCAAACTGCCAGGGTGAGCCCACTCCAGGGGCGGGGTTCTGCGGCGGGTGCGTTGAGTCGGCAACCGCACCTGCCGGGGATGAGGCCAATGTCTTCAGGAGCTTGACGTTCGTGGGATTACGCTCGAGCAGTCGCAGGTAGCGAGCCAGCGCCCGCGTGGGCAGCATCCGGCCACGTTCCCAGCGGGAAATCGTGGCTTTGCCAATCTCCGTCAGTCGGGCTAACTCCGCCTGGCTCATGCCCAACCGTTGGCGCAAGGCGACGATCTCGCTGGGTGTCGGCAGCCCCAAGGTGCGGCAAATCGCCTCGTGTTCAACCTTTGCCGCTTCGGGCCCGCTGTAGTGCTCGCCACAACGGTCGCACACTTCGATTGGCACTTGGTGAGCGTGGACCGTGATGCGTTCGTCCGCCTCAGGGCCATACTCGAACGTCCGGTCCTCGAAACTCGGCCGCAGTGGACTGTGGCCACATAGCGGGCATCGCCGCTGTTTCTGTGTCATTAGTTGCCTCCTCCTTCACCGATTCGCGGGGCGGCTCAGTAATGAAAACTGATGACCCAGACTTCCCCTTCTTCGATTTTCAGCTTGATATAAAGACCTTCGCCGTCCGCATTTTTCATTTCGTAGCCGATGCCCCGTGATCCCTTCGGCTCTCCCATTCCAGTTTCCGTGAGGCGAAATCCTCCCTGAAGTTTATCCACGATGTATTCGCAAATCCCCCACTGCGTGGCGGGTTTGTAGCCACAGATCAACAAGATTGCCTTGCCGTCCGTTTCGGCCTTAGTTGTCATTCGCCAGTCCGTCGCCTCGAACAACCGAACCAACTCTGCTCGGATTTCCGGAGGAACCTCGTCTCCATCCGCCATGGGCCGTTCTCCGGGGATTGTTAATCGGATCGGTAGCCCTGCCTCCGCGATTCCTGAAGGCATCATAGCATCAAGTGATCTCGCAATCAAGGGAATTCGGAAAAAAGTGCCGGTTGATAATCATATGATGCTATCGACAGACCGCCACGTTGGATTTCCAGCGTGTCATTCGTTCCGTTTCCATCCCGGCCCGCCCCCGAAGACGACGTTCGTCCCCGCCAGCGGCACACCGGCGATCAACGACGCCTCCAGCGTCAGCGCACGCAGATCCTCCGGTTCCAGGTCGTGGACGTCGCGCTTGCCGCACGCCCTGGCGAGGATCTGAATCTCCGACGCCACCGCGTGAAACCAGTTCGCGACGCGCTCCGCGGCGGCGTCAATTTCGAGCCGTTTCATCAACTCCGGATCCTGCGTCGTGATGCCGACGGGACAGCGACCGGTGTGGCAGTGATGGCAATGGTACGGGGCAGCGCCGATGGCGTGGTAGTCCTCGACGTACAGCGGCTTGTTGCAGTTCAGGGCGATCAGCGCTGCCGTGCCGACGTAGACTGCGTCGGCGCCGAGGGCCAGCGCCTTCGCCATGTCGCTGCCGTGCCGCAGACCGCCGGCGATGATCAGCTGCACCTCGCCGTACAGACCCAACTCCTCCAGTGCCGCCCGCGCCTCGCATACCGCGGCCAAAGTGGGAATACCGGTGTGCTCTTGCAGCAGATCGGGCGAGGCGCCGGTGCCGCCTTCCATGCCATCGACAACGACGACATCAGCGCCGGCCT
>DASPXY010000816.1:0-2376 GCA_035637055.1 Gemmataceae bacterium
CTGGCTCCCCCTCTCCGTTGCGGGGAGGGGGTTGGGGGGAGGGGTTCCCACCGCAACTAAACGACTAAATCAACCTCAAATCGCCCCAGACACCCAGCGAGCACATCCGGATATAGAAGTCCGTGAAACCGACCGAAAACAGCGACACCCACGCCCATTCCATGTGGCGATTGTTGAACCAGGTGCTCCAACGCCACAAGGTGTAGCGCTTCCGCAGTTTGGCGACGTTGTTTGGGCAGCTGAAGCAGTCGAGCCGGCCGCCGACGAGATGTCGCACCGAGTTGCAGCCGAAGGTGAAGCCGGCCAGCAGCACGACGTTCACCGCCATGAGGACCGTGCCCAGGCCAAGTCCGAACTGGTGGCCGGCGTTGGGCAGCAGGTTGCCATCGCGGTCCGTCGGCCAGCGGAACGCCAGCAGGACGTCCCAGCTGAGCAGCAGCAGGAAGATCAGGGCGATGTACATGAAGTAGCGGTGCAAGTTCTGCAGGATCAGCGGCAGGCGGTTCTCGCCCCAGTAACTCTTGCGCGGCTCGCCGACGGCACACGCGGGCGGATCGGCCCAGAAAGCCCGATAGTATGCCTTGCGGTAGTAGTAGCAGGTGAAGCGAAAGAGGCCGGGGAAGGCGAGGATCAGGAAGCCGGCAGAGAAAGGAAACCAGCCGGGCAGCCAGTCAGGGCGGAGGTCTCCCGTGATCCAGGCGTGTTCGCTGCCATTCTTATCGTAGATCAGCGGCGCGAAGAACGGCGAGAGGTAGGGGGCGACGGCCTTGTTGCCGGGGTCGTGGAAGTGCTCGCCACCGCGTTTCTGGGGGCTGAGGGAATCTTCCCGAATCTCGTAACCGTTGCCCTGCCAGGCCGCCCAGGTGCCGTAGATCAAAAACGCGCTGATGCCCAGAAACACGAAGAGCGGCCCCACCCACCATGTGTCTGTGCGCGCCGTTGCGCCAAAACCCTCCCGTCGACCCGCCACAGTAGCCTGCGCCATGGAACCTCCGCATAGTTCACCACGGCTTCCCCGCGAAACCTCGATTTGCAAGCCCGAAGCCTGGAGAACGCCGTCCCTGTTTATGTAGGAGAAGCGGCCGCGCTCTGCAACCCGCGCGCTGCCAACGGCGCGTGATTCCCCGTCGCTGGCCTTGCATCTGGCAGCCTGCCCGGTTATATCCTCTCACCGCGCATCGTCCCGTTCGCGGGATGGCCTCCCCGCAAGGACTCGTCGCAGGGCCACACCCGGCGGACGCCAGGCTATCAAGGAGGGAAGTTGCCTTGGCAAAAGACAGACAGGACTACGAGGACCATCAGGACTCGCTGAGCGGCCGGAACGGCGGGACGCTGCTGGCGATGGAGACGCTCCGCAATGCCGGCTCGTCCCGCGGCGCCGAAGCCTCCAAGGGCGAGGAGCGCATGTCCGTGTTCTGGCGCGTCTTCGGCGGCACCTTGCTGAGCATTGGCGCCCTCATCGTCATCACCATTTGCAACCAGTTCAACTCCGCGCTGACCGACCTCCGCAAGGAGATGAACCAGCTCTACGAGGCCCGCGCCGACCTGCTCCGCAAGGAGGAGTTCAGTAACCGGATGAATTCGGTGTGGAACGCCATCAAGGATTTGCAGAGCATGAATCACACCCTGCCGACGCTCAACGAGAAAGCGAAAACCCTCGACCAGTCGATCGAGCGCCAATCACGCAACGCCGAGGAGGACCGTAAGGAGTTCGCGCGCAAACTCGAGGAGCAGCGCAGGGCTTCCGACGATGAGCGTAAAGAACTCCTCCGCAAGATGGAGGAACAGCGCAAGGCCGGCGAGGACGAGCGTAAGGAACTCCACCGCGAGTTGAACGCCCTCAAGGAGCGCCTCGCAAAAGTCGAGGGCCGCAAGGCCCCCAACACAGCCAAGAACTGACCGACTTGGCGAGCGGGGGGCGTAAGCCCCCTGATGCTCCGGAGCATCAGGGGGCTTACGCCCCCCGCTCGCCGAATCACCCGAGAACAATTCGCGCACGCGCACCGTCCAGTTGAGCGCCTTGCGCAACGCCGTCCAGTCGGTCGCGACTCCCTGGAAGCCGGGGCCGAAACGCGCCGCCCACTTCTCGTTCTCGGTCTCCTGCGTGGCCTCCAGCGCCCGCAGTTGCTCGGCGTCCTTGAGGTCGGCGAGCAGGGTCACCGCGTCCGGCGGTGCCGTCGTCGCCTGCGACAGGATCGGATCGGTCAGGCTGCCGAACTGGTTCAGCGTCGCCTGCAGATCCTTCGCATACTGGTTGAGGGCCGACAGCGCACTCTCTTCCAGGGGCTGACCAGTGCCGGGCAGCGACTCCGACGGCAGGGTCGCGGCGAGTTCCTCGGTGGTGTGCAGACATGGCCCCAGCGAATCGTGCAGGCG
>DASPXY010000817.1:0-6823 GCA_035637055.1 Gemmataceae bacterium
CCACCCCCTCCCCGAAACGGAGAGGGGGAGAAAGACAGCGCCCCCGCCCGCCAAACAAGGAGAGGTGCATGAAACGGTTGCCGTGGGTCGTCCTCGGTTTGCTGGTTCTGTTGCGCGCTGACGAACCCGCCGCGGCGTGCAGCCTGTGCGGCTCGCTGCAGAACCGCGAAACCTTCCGCCATGAGATGGAGCAGGCGAAGGTTGTCCTCTATGGTGCCGTCACACGCTCCGAATTGTCCAGCACTCCCGGCGCCCTCGCCGGCACTGGTTCGAGCGAATTCCAGATCCTGCGTGTCCTCAAGAGCGATCCCGCCCTCATCAGGGACCGCAAGAGCATTCAGCTGCCCGGTTATCTCCCCATTCTCGACCCGAAAAATCCGCCACGATTGATCTATTTTTTCTCGGTCATCGACGGTGCGCTCAAGCCGCGGCTTGGCCGGGAGGTGCGCTCGCAGGAGGCGCTGAAATACGTGGAGGGGATCCTGACGCTGCAAGGCAAGGACCGAACGCAGGCCCTGCTCTACTTCTTCCGCTTCCTCGATGACGAGGATCCCAGGATCGCCGAGGACGCCTTCCTGGAGTTCGCCCGCTCCAGCGACGCCGAGGTGGGCGCGGTCGCGCGGCACCTGCCGGCCGAGCAACTCCGCCGCCTGATCGGCAGCCCACGGACGCCGCCGGAGCGACTCGGCCTGTATGCGTTCCTGCTGAGCGCCGCCGGCAACCCGCAGGACGCCGACTTGCTGCGCGGCATGATCGAACGGCCAACGCCCCGCAGCGAGGACGCGCTCGGCGGTCTGCTCTGCGGCTACATCAACCTGCGCCCGCGCGAGGGGTGGGATCTCGCCATTGCCGTTGTCACCGACAACAAGCGCTCCTTCAGCCAGCGCTTCGCCGTGGCCCACGCCCTGCGTTTCTTCTACGGCTGGAAGCCGGCGGAGAGCCGGCCGCACGTGCTGCGTGTGCAGGAGACGATGATCGCCGACGGCGCCGTTGCGGATCTGGCCATCGAGGATCTGCGACGCTGGAAAATCTGGGATCTGACGGGGAAAATCCTCGCCCAGTACAACAAGCAGAGCCACGATGCGCCGATCGCGCGGCTTGCCATCCTGCGCTACGCTCTGTGCTGTCCGCTGCCCGAGGCCAGGCGCTTCGTCGAGGAGGTGCGCCGTCGCGAGCCGCAAACGGTTCGCCAGCTGGAGGAATCCCTGGAGCTTGAGCGACAAGAATAGCCACTGATTCGCGGCGCCGCACCCAGGGCCAGTCTGGCGCAGGGCTAGAACAATCGAGCGGACAAGATCATCAGCAGCAACAGGCCACAAAAGACGAGCTTGGCGCGGGTCTGGGCCCCGAGCCAGCGGCGCTTCACGTCAACCGGCCGGCGCACGCGCTGCGTCGAGGGAGCACCACGGGACGGGAGCCGTTTGGTCTCGGATGCGCGGGCCGAAATTGCGGCGCGGCGCTTGGTCGATGGCACCTGCAAGCGACCGCTCGGACTGACCCCAAGAATGGTCTTGTCGGTCGGCTTGAGTTTGGGCCGAACAGGGCGCTCCGCTTCCAGCCGGGCGGCGAGTTGGCCGAGAGCGGTCGCAAGTTCCGCCGGCGTCTGGTAACGCTGCTCGGGGGCCTTCGCCATCAGGGTTGCCAGCACAGCGACGATTTCCGGCGGCACCTCCAGCAAGCAGCGCGTTTCGCGAGCGGCCGGCACGGGGGTGCATTCCTGGAGGCGAGCGCGGCGCACGTTGGCGACAGGCTCCGGCTCATCCAGTTGATGGGCGAGCAATTTCTCGGTGACCGCAGCGTTGGGGAACGGCACCCGCCCACAGAGCAGGAAATAAAAGGTACAGCCAAGACTGTAGAGATCGGCGCGGATGTCGCTGGCGTGGGAGTTGCGCGCCTGCTCGGGCGCGATGAAGTCGGGCGTGCCCATGACGGTGCCGATCTGGGTAAGCAGAGTGCCCGCCTTCCCTTCTTCGCGATCGAGTACCCGGGCCAGGCCCATATCGAGGATCTTGACGAGGCCCCAGCGGTATGCCGCCGGGAAGGGCCGCGGCAGATGAGCGCTGCTGCCACTGAGAAGCACGTTGGGATCGAGGCGGGCAACGAGCAGGTTGGCCGGCTTGATGTCGCGATGGATCATGCCGCGCTCGTGGGCGTGCTGCAGCCCCAGCGCTGCCTGGCGGATGTAGTCGCACGCTTGCAGGATCGGCAGCGGCCCCGACTGCTTCACCAGGCGCGACAGGTCGATGCCATCGACATACTCCATCGCGAAAAAGTAGGTGCCGCCGGTTTGGTCGGCGTCGTAGGCGTGAACGACGTTCGGGTGGGACAGTTGGGCGGCGGCCTGAATCTCCCGCCGAAAGCGCGGCAGGGCGTTGGGGTTGTTGAGGTAATCCTTGCGAATGACCTTGAGCGCGACGATGCGGCCGAGGTTGCGGTGGCGGGCCTTGAAGACCTGGCCCATACCGCCCTCGCCGAGGCGTTCGAGGAGCACGTACTGCCCGAGGACGAGTTCGGTTTCGCGGCCGAGAAAGAGCTGGTTGATCTGGTACGCGGTCAGCCAGCCACGGCGGAGGAGTTCGCGCGCCAGCTCGCGCGGGTCGGCGAATTGTCGCTGCAGGCCGCCAACCGCTTCCTGTCGCTGTGGCTCCTCCAGCAATTGATGCTGACGGAGCGTGTCTACCAAACTGGCAACCGACGCAATAGCCATTCTCATCATCCAGATGGTCGGGTCAGGGCGCAACGCTGCTCCGCGCAACTATAGCTCGCGGTTGCGAGGTGTGCCGGACGGCTCCCGCCCCGCGCCGCTTGGGGAGAGGCAAGGAAGTACGGAGGACGAAGTACGGAGTACCGAGTACCAAGTACGAAGTACGGAGTACCAGGTCCGGAGTATGGAGTGCGAAGTAGGGAGAAGGGCGGTTTTCGCTCTCCCACTCCGGACCCCGTACTCCGTACTCGGTACTTCGTACTCGGTACTTCCTTCTCCCGCGGACCGCGCGACAGACGCAGAGTTGGCCGCCCGGAGAGTTTTCCTGGGCGTTACAGCGTACGCGGAACGGTCGGCAAACGGGCGGTTTCTGTTGGACAAGTCGCCGCGCGTCGAGTAATGTCAGACCGGGGTATCGAGACTCTCTGCGACTCGTAGCCAGAGGGGCGGTGAGCCGTGCGCTTCCCGCTGGGCGAACCGCCCCGAAACGTCAACGGAGGAACACCATGGTTCGGAGTACGCTGCCCGCTCTCGCTGCGGGCGCCCTCGTGGCGCTGTTCACGGCGCCGGCACACGGTCAGGAGATGCTTTTCAAGAGCACCACGACCGGCAACCCACAGGTCAAGTCGATCACGGCTATCAGTTTCGGGCCCCAAGGCTTGCTGCTGATTGGTGATAGCACGGGGGCACAGATCGTCGCGGTCGATACTGGCGACACCACCCCGATGAAATGGACCAAGAACGAGATCCCCAATATCACCGGAGAACTCGCGGAACGTCTCGGCACCACTGCCAAGGGCATCACGATTGTCAAGATGGCCGTCAACCCCACCTCGGCGAAGGCTTACTTCGCGATCAAGGCGGGCGCCAAGAACAGCATCATCCTGACCGTGGACGGCAACGGCAAAATCGGCGAGTGCAACCTGGACAACGTCAAGTACGCGCGCTTCAAGCTGCCGGGCGACGGCAAGTCCAAGGTCACGTTGATCACCGACGTCGTCTGGGCCGGCGACCGCGTCCTAGCCGCCTGCCAGGCGAACGAGACCTTCGGCAGCAAGATCGTCTCCGTCCCCGCTCCGCTGCAGAATGACGCCACGGCAACGATCTTCAGCACCGAGACGTACCACGTTGCCCACGGCCAGTGGGAAACCAAGGCCCCGATCCGCACCGTCATGCCCTACCAGCTGGACGGCAAGCGCTATCTCGTGGGCGCCTTCACCTGCACGCCGATCGTCAAGTACGACTTGACCGACCTCAAGGCGGGCGACAAGGTCAAGGGCCAGACCGTGATCGAACTCGGCAATGGCAATCAGCCGGGCGATATGTTCGTCTACAAAAAGGGTGGCAAGGACTACATCCTGATGTCCACCTACCGCAATCCGAAGTTCCACCAAACGAACCCGGTCGGCCCCAGCCCGTACTGGGTGGCGAAGGTCGATGGCGAACTGCTCAAGGAGACGGTCAACGTCAATACGAAGGCCGTGGCGCGCGTCAAGACGCGGTCGCAACCGCTGACCGACCGTGCGCAGGTGGTGCCGACCTTCCACGGCACGATGCTCATGGACCAGCTGGACGAGCAGCGGGCTCTGGTGATCCGCACAGATGACAAGGGCAACCGCACCCTGGCGGCGCTGCCGCTGCCGTAACGGCGACAAGTTTCCCGTCTTCCCTCGTTTAGCCGTGGTTCGGAGAACCGCGTGTTCGGAGCGCGGTTCTCCGAACCGCGGCTAAACGACCCTTCAGGATGTTCCTCATGGCGACGCTATCTTTGCTGGCCTGTCTGTTCGCCGCCACGGGACCGGGCGACGCTCTCCGCATCGAGCCGGTCAAGGGCCTGGCACACGTTCGCGTCATCGCCCACATCCCCGCCGACCTGGCCGCGCGCATCCCCAAGGGAAAACTCACCCAGGACCAGGGCGAAACCTGGCTGCGGTTGGCGCTCGTCAACGACAAGACCGGCCAGGCCGGCTCTGCCATGTTTGGCGCCTACGAGCGCCAGGGCGATAGGTTGTTGTTCACCCCGCGCTTCCCGCTGCTGCACGAACACCGCTACCGCGCCGCGTTCGGGCCGGCGGACGGAAAGGCCATCAGCGCTGAGTACCGTGTGCCCCCCCGACCGGCGACGCCTCCGGCCGTCGTCGAGAAAATCTACCCCGGCACCGACGTGTTGCCCGCTAACCATCTGCGTTTCTACATCTATTTCTCGCGGCCGATGCGCGGCGGCAAGGACATCTTCGAGCAAATCCGTATCCTCGACGCGAACGGCGAGGAGATTACCGACGCCTGGCTGCGTGACGAATTGTGGACCGACGACGGGAAATGCCTGATCCTCTACATCCACCCCGGCCGCATCAAGTGGGGCCTGCTCCTGCGAATGCTCCTCGGACCGGTTCTGGTGCCGGGCCGCGAGTACACGTTAGTGATCACTCCGGACATGCTCGACGCCGACGAGCAGCGGCTCGGCAAGGAGTTTCGCAAGAAGTTCCGCACGACCGACGAGGATCGCAAGCGCATCGAGCTGAGCGACTGGCGCATCAAGGCGCCGGCGAGCGGCACGCGGCAAGCGCTGCTCGTGTCGTTTCCAAAGGCGCTCGATCGGCTGGGCCTGGAGCGCTCGTTGAAGGTCGTGGACGCGAGCGGCAACGCGGTGAAGGGCCGCGTTGAGATCAGCGCCGGCGAGCGTTCCTGGTCGTTCCAGCCGGAGCAGACCTGGCAAGCCGCCGCGTATCGCGTCGAGGTCGATCCGGACCTGGAGGATACGGCAGGCAACACGCCGCGGCGGGCGTTCGACACCGACCTGAAGGCGAAGGAGCCGCCACCGCAGAAAGTGAGCCTGCCATTCTCCCCAACCGCCACTCCGTAGGGCATGAAAAGGTAGCCCGACTCTCTGAGTCGGGAGAACGCCCAGCCCCCGACTCAGAGAGTCGGGCTACAGGGTGGGCAGGTATTCGCCGGAGGGAACGTGCCGGCCCTGCTCAAGCGAACCCCGGTAGGCGTAGACCCAGACCGCCCGCGTGTCGCCGTTGCCGAGCATGGCGGGCAGAACGACGCGCTCGTAAAGGTGAGGTTGCGGACTGGCCGGGCCACACCCCTCGTAGTCATCGAGAACCGCCAGGATCGCTTCTGGCGCGTCGAGTTCATACACATCGCCGCGCACCCGATCCCCTGTCGCCAGCGGGTCGGTCATCCCCGGATAGGGGCCGAGATCGTACAGTCGGCCGGCAACGCTTCCCGCCCCGAGCAGGCGCGCGCGTCCGGCAAGAAACGCCGCCAGCGGGTGGCCGCTGGCATGACGCAGGGAACCGTAGACGAACAGGCAGAGGCGTGGGGAAGTCATGCTCCCTATTCTCCCACGAGAAGCGCGTGACGGAAATCCTCTCCTGCGACCGCCCCCTCGCTGTCCACGAGGAACCTATGCCCCCGCCCATTCGCGTCCTGCTCGTCGAAGACAACCCGGGAGACGCCGCCCTCGCACGCAACGCCCTCGCCGCCCCCGGGCACGTCGCGTTCAGCATCGTTCACGTGGATCGCCTCGCCGCGGCTTTGCTACACCTGGCGGCGGATACAGTTGACGTGATCCTGCTGGATTTGCGTCTCCCAGATGCGGAAGGGCTTGAGGCGCTGGCCGCCGTGCAGGCGCAGGCTCCCGCAACGCCCGTCGTGGTCCTCACTGGCCTGGCGGACGAGGAACTGGCCGTGGCGGCCCTGCGGCAAGGGGCCCAGGACCATCTCCAGAAAGGACAACTTCAACCCGGCATGCTGGCCCGCGCCCTCCGCCACGCCATCGAGCGGCAGCGCCTGGAGGAGTCGCTGCGGCGGGCACGCGAGGAACTGGAGCAGCGCGTCGAGGAGCGCACGGCCGAACTGGCGCATGCCAACGACAGGCTGCGCACCGAGGTCGCCGAGCGCCTTGCCGCGGAAGCTGGTCCAATGCACTGTGCCGTCCCTGTGGAGGACGCGAAACTCGGAGCGGAACGGCACACGCTCGCGCAAGGCGCGTTCGACATCCTCCCGGCAGCGCTGGCGGTCTTCGGGATGCAGCCTTTGAAAACAGTCCTCGCCGGAAAGGACGCCCTGGCGCGTGGGCGACTGCGGGGCGGTGGCATAGCGGGCGGAGTC
>DASPXY010000818.1:0-2412 GCA_035637055.1 Gemmataceae bacterium
CGGCTCGACCTGCTCAAGGAGGCGGCCCGCCGCTTCCTGCACGAGCCGACCTGCGAACCCGTCGAGGAGGAGTGGTACGGCTGGCGGCCGATGACCTACGACAGCAGGCCAATCATCGACCGCAGCCCGGCGCTGGCGAATGTGCTGATCGCGGCGGGGCACAACATGCTCGGCCTGTCGATGGCGACCGCAACGGGGAAACTTGTCAGCGAGTTGCTCAGCGGACAGACGCCACACGTCGATCCGGTGCCGTACAGCCTGAGCCGATTCTGAGGAAGCGGAGGTCCGCAGGTTCCCCGGCCCGCCACCCGTGGAACGTCCTACGTCGTGCTCTCGCCCCAGACCCTGGCCAGTTCTACCAAGACGTTCACCGCGGTCTGCATTTCCTCCACACAGGTCCACTCCAGCGGCGAGTGCAGGTTATGCTCGCCGGTGGAGAGGTTCGGCGTCGGCAGTCCAAGTTCGGTCAGACGCGAGCCGTCGGTGCCGCCGCGCACGATCGTCCGCTTCGGCTGCAGACCGGCGCGGCGCATGGCCTCCTCGGCGAACGTGAGAGCACGCGGCTCCTTCGTCAGCCCATCAGCCATGTTCCGATATTGCGGTGTCACCTGAACGTCGATCTCGGCACGAGGATGTTCGGCCCGCAGCAGGCTCGCGATGTTGTGCAGGATCGCCGCGCGCTCCGCCAGGCGCGCCGTGTCGAAATCGCGCAGCAAGATGCGCAGCGTCACCTCGGCGACGCCGCCCTCGACGCGATAAGGGTGCAGGAAGCCCTCACGGTCTGCCGTTGTCTCCGGCGACAGCGTTTGCCACGGCAATCGGTCCAGAAACGCCGCCGCCAACCGCACCGCGTTGACCATCCGCCCCTTGCCGATCGACGGATGGATGTTGATGCCCTTGATGGTGACGATCGCCAGGTCGGCGGAGAACGTCTCGCCGTCGATCTCGCCGACACCGCCGCCGTCGAGGGTGTAGCCGACGTGCGCGCCGAGTTGCTTCAGGTCGAGGTGATCGACGCCGTGGCCGATCTCCTCGTCGCAGGTGAAGCAGAGACGAATCGGGCCGTGCGGCACCTCGGGATGAGCGACCAAATACGCTGCCGCCTCCATGATGACCGACAGGCCCGCCTTGTCGTCGGCGCCGAGAAGCGTCGTGCCGTCGGTGGTGACCAGCGTTTTGCCCTTCACCCCCAGCAGGTCCGGATTGTCGCTGACGCGGATGACCTTGCTCGGGTCGCCGGGGAGCTGGACGTCGCGGCCGTCGTAGTCGCGGTGGACGATGGGCTTGACGCCCTTGCCGCTGGTTTCCGGCGACGTGTCCAGGTGGGCGATCCAGGCGATGGTCGGCGCGGCGTGGCGGACCGTCGCCGGGATGGTGGCCAGGACGATGCCGTGTTCATCCTGGGAAGCGTCGCGCAGGTCCAGCGCGCGGAGTTCGGCGAGCAGCAGACGGCCGAGTTCGAGCTGGCCCGGCGAACTGGGATACGTACCGGCATTCTCGTTGGCCTGCGTGTCGATGCGGACATAGCGGCAGAAGCGATCAAGCAGAGTTCGCATGGCGGAGATGAGTCCTTCATTGAGTTGGCGAGCGGGGGGCGTCAGCCCCCTGATGGCTACGTAGCATCAGGGGGCTTACGCCCCCCGCTCGCCAGTGACACCGACTTTCGGACACAGTGCCGCTAATTCGCAGCGATCGCAGTGCGGGCGCCGCGCATGGCAGACCTGCCGCCCGTGGAAAATCATGCCGTGGCCGAACCTCGTCCAATCCTTCTTCGGGATCACCCCCATCAGGTCGCTCTCGACTTTTGCCGGCTTCTCGTGAGTCGTCAGTCCCATGCGCCGGCTGAGGCGGCCGACGTGGGTATCGACGGGAATCCCCGGCACCGCGAAGGCATTGCCGAGGATCACGTTCGCGGTCTTGCGACCGATGCCCGCCAGCGGTATCAAATCCTCCATCGTGGAGGGTACTTCTCCGCCATGCTGCTCAACCAGCGTACGACAACAGGCGATGATGTTCTTTGCCTTGTTGCGAAAGAAGCCCGTCGGGCGGATGGCGTCCTCCAGCTCGCGCTGATCCGCGGTCGCGAAGGCCCTGGCGTTGGGGTACTTGGCGAACAGGGCCGGCGTGATGAGGTTGACGCGGACGTCGGTACACTGGGCGGACAGGATCGTCGCGATGAGGAGTTGGAGCGGGTTTTCGTAGTTCAAGGCGCAATGGGCGTCGGGGTAAAGCTGGGCCAACTTGCGCCCGATGCGGCGAGCACGATTCTTGAGGGGGTTGGGTGTCGTCATGCTTCGATGCCGGAGTCCTACTCCGGCAACTCCCAGACGCGCAGCGTTTTGTCCACGCCGCCGGAGACAGCGAGGCGGCCAGCCGGCGCGACCGCCACGCAGGTGACGCCGCCGGTGTGCC
>DASPXY010000819.1:0-3920 GCA_035637055.1 Gemmataceae bacterium
TCGTCGAGCCGTTGCAGCGTGCCCTGAGGCCGGAGCCGGGCTTCCTGGAGCGGTTGCGGGACGTGACGCGGCGGCACGGCATTGTGCTGGTGTTCGACGAGATCGTGACGGGGTTCCGGCTGGCGTGGGGCGGCGCCCAGGAGCGCTATGGGGTGGTGCCGGACCTGGCCTGTTACGGCAAGGTAATCGGCGGCGGCTACCCGGTCTCCGCCGTCGTCGGCCGCTGCGATCTCTTGCAGTTGGCGGATCCGGGCCAGAAGGGTCGCGGGCGCTACTGCTTCCTGAGCGGGACGCTGACCGGCAATCCGGTCGCCTGCGCTGCCGGACTGGCCACTCTGGAGGTGCTGCGGCAGCCGGGGACGTACGAGCGCCTGCACACCCTCAGCGCGCGGTTGGCGAAGGGGTTACGACAGGCGGGTGCCCTCACGGGACTACCGCTGCAAGTGCTGGGCGACGGCCCCGTTTTGCAAACGTACTTCACCGCCAACGAGCCTCTGCGTAATCACCGCGATCTGTTGCGAGCCGACCGCGGTCAAGCCGTTCGGTTCGGCCACGAGCTGATCCGGCGCGGCGTCTACTGCACCCCGGGCGGCAAGCTCTACCTGTCGCTGGCACACACCGAGGCGGACATCGACCGTACAGTGGCAATCGCTGCCGAGGCACTGCGCGCGCTCAGGTAAGGGCCATTGATTGCCTGTCAGTTTGTAACGGCTCGCTGAAATGAGGGACGTGAAGGGCGGGCCATTGTGTAAAATGCCAGCAAGAGCGGATGCACCAGAGCGAGCGCCTCCAAACCGAGTCACGGTGTCTGCGGGGCAGACGGACTGAGCCTTGCTTGTCCCACGAGAAGAACGCACCCTTCGATGAAACTCCAAGTCGGCGAACGTCTCCCTGGTTCCGGCCCGCCCACTCAACCCGGCGGCTACGTCGTCACCGAGGTCATCGGCGAAACGCCCTGGTCCGGCCTGTATGCCGCCCGGAAGATCTTCTACAACTTCGACTTCACCGCCAAGCGGCCGCGTGAGACCGACGAAAAGGAGTGGCTCGACGTTCTGCTGCGCACCGTCAACTATCCCAAACTCGACAGCGCCGAGTACGTCGCCGGCCGCCGCGCGCTCGCTCGCGCCGAACTCCGCATTGTACTCGGCAATCGCAGCAGCAACCTCTGGCCCGAGCCGGTCGATCTCCTCGAAGCCGCCAACACGCGCGACCCCTTCACCTACGCCCGCGACGGCGCCACCAAATCGCTGTCGCGCACCGTCCTGGCGGCGACTGGCCCCCAGGCACCCGAACCCGTCGTTGTCTTTGCGCGGCCGCGCGGCGATACCCTCGCCCGCTGGCTGCAGACCGGGCCGGCCATCGCTGCGCGGCTCGCCGTCGTTGCCGAATTGCTGGAGTTCGTCCACGCGGCGCACGCCGACGGCCTGTTGCTCAATGGCCTCGGTCCGTCGGCGTTGCTCGTCGATCGCGCCAGCCGCATGCACTTCCTCGGCACCGACATGGTGGTGCCGCTGCGCGATCTCGGCCGCGGCGCCACCGGCGAGGTCATCCCCGACTGGCGCCCCTTCTTCCCGCCCGAGCGCTACCCGCGCGGCTACTCGGCGCCGGAGTGCTTCGATTCCGCGGCTGCGCGCGACCAGCGCACCGACCTGTACGCCTGGGCCGCCGTCGCCTACTTCGTGCTGACCGGCGACCGCCCCGTGCAGCTCGCCCTCGACCAGGGCCAGCCCTGGGCACGCTTCGGCGACGCTCAGTTCACCCGGCTGGAGGAGTCGCTGCGGCCCCTCGCTGCGGCTCAGGTCCGCGACTGGGCGGAACAGCTGGGAGTGGATGTCGATACGTTTCGGCGCGATTGGCCGCACGGCTTCGTTCACGGCGTTGGCCAGTGCCTCCACCCTGAACCCCGGCAGCGTCCGCCGTCTGTCGCCGAACTGCGTGCCTGGCTGACCGCCCCACCGCCGCCGCCGCCCCGTGCCGCCCTGGCACTGCGCCTGCCCCGCAGCGACACTCTCCGGCTGTCGTGTGCGCTCGCCGCTGCCGACAACGATGTGGAAGTGGTCGTGTGCCGCGGCGTCCATGTTCAGCCCTTGACCGCGGACCAGGGCGAGCGGGTTGCCGCTGGCCCGCCGTTCGCAAGCCGCGAAGACGTGTTTCCGCGGCAGTCTGCCCAGGGCGGCAATCCCGACGACTTCATGAACCCCAGCGGCGACGCGGTCCGTTACTCCTTCTTCACGCGCCGACGCGGCGGGGCCTGCTCCGTCGCCACGCCGGCGCATCTGCTCGATCCCTACCCGGCCAACCTGCGCCGGCTGGCGGAGAGTGTCGCTCAGCCGGGGGCGGCCGACGAACCCGAGCCCCCTGTGGTCGGCCTGCTCTTTGGCGCCCTCGATCCAGCGCGGACGGCCGAGGCGCTGCTTGCCTCCGCCTTGCCGTCCGTGCGCGGCTGGGGCTTGCACCGCGTCGCCGCGGCGCGGCGTCAGCCCGGCGCGAGCGCTTCGCTGGAAACGCTGCTGCTCCGCGCACTCCAGGATCCGGTGCAGGCACTACGACTGGAAGCGGTGCGGGCTCTCCTCGAAGGGCCGGCGCCGACCGAGGCCCGTGTTCGCCGGGTCTTCGAGACGCTCGCCGCGGGCCACCCCGAGGACTGTATCCCGGCCGCGCGTGCCCTGATCCTGCACGGTGTCAGCGAGGAATTGCTGCGGCCGGTGCTCGCTGCTCTGAAGCAGGAGATCCCGGCGAACTGTCCCGCGTGCGGGGTGGAAGTGGTCGATCGCGACGTCACCCGCCACCTGATCAACGTCCACGGCTACCTGGAGGTGGCCGGCGCTCTGCTGCCGCGTGCGGAGGCATTGGCTGGCCTGTGGGAGCGTGTCTTCACCGCTGCCGATCAGGGCGCCCATGAACGGCTCTGCGAGTTGTTGCCGGTCGGGGAAGGGACGGGCGCGCCCTCGGCCTATGTTGCTGCCCTGGAAGCGGAACTTCGCCGGCGAGGGCAGGATCTGCTCAACGACCGCGCCCGGAAGTTGCCGCGACTGGTGGGCTGTCTGCGCAGCAACCGGGCGGCGCGAGCGGCGTTCCCCACCCTGCTGCGCAGCCCGGAAGGCCACGTGCGCGAGGTGGGCCGCGAACTGCTCCTCGCCGACCTCGGTGACCGACTATCGGGAGAGAAAGTGTCGTCTACCGAGCTGCGCCGCCAGGTGGACGAAATCTGTCCCGCGGACCTGATCGACGAAAAACTGTTCCTGTGCCAGCACCTGGCAATTTTGGGTGTCGCCCTCGACGCGGTGGACGTGTGCGTCCGGCAACTGCAGGCCGAGCGGCCGGTGATCTGCACGGAGTGCGGCGCGCAGGTGGCTCAGGCGGATCACGACGCCCACCTGCGCCGCGATCATCACATCTACGAGTTTCGCGGCGTACGCCGCTCGTTGCCCGAGACGCTGGCGCTCCTGCTCGATGCCGTCTGTGGCGGCAGCCCCGATTACGAAGCGTGGGCGATCCTGGAGGGCGTGGCGCGCGAGGAGTATGAGGGGCGAGCGGATTCGGAGTTAGCGGCTCAACTTGGGGGGAAACTCCTGGTTGTGGATGCAACCCGGCGCGAGCAGTGTATCGGCGCTGCGGCGGAGGCGGTCGCGGCCTCGGAAAGTGGGCCGCGGTTGCTGCCGGCGCTGGCGGCTCCGTGGCTGGCGCCGACCGTTCAGTCGGTTGCCTGGCAACTGGCGCTCGAGGTCGCCGCGCGCCTGCCGCCCCCGGTGCCGTCCGCGCTGATTGACGCCGCTCTACCCCTCTTGAGTGACAAACGGCTGTCCTCGGAAATACGCGTCGCGGCGGTTGCCGCTCTGCTGAAGTCAACGGGTCGGTCCGGCGCGGCAGCGCTGAAAGTGCTGCGCGCCTTCGTCGCCGGCGTCGCGAAGAAGAAGGCC
>DASPXY010000820.1:0-7621 GCA_035637055.1 Gemmataceae bacterium
ACATCCGCTTCCCCCCCCGCCACCCGCCACCCGCCACCCGCCACCCGCCACCCGCCACCCGCCACCTCTTCCGGCGCCGGCGTCCCCCCTCGCTGATATAACGAAAAGGTCGCCCGTTCTTCCAGGGCTTGCACCGCGAGAAACGGACGTATGAAGATCCACGAATATCAGGCGAAAGAACTCTTGGCTGCAGCCGGGGCGGCGATTCCGCGCGGCGTTGTGGCGTCCTCGGCTGCCGAGGCGCAGCAGGCGTACGACCAACTCGGCGGCGGGGTGGTTGTCCTCAAGGCACAAATCCACGCCGGCGGCCGCGGCAAGGGCCGTTTCAAGGACAGCGGCATCGACAAGTGGGGCGGGGTCAAGCTCGTCACGTCGCGCGAGGAGTGCGGGCAGGTCGCGGAGGTGATGTTCAAGTATCCGCTCGTCACGCTGCAGACCGGCGAGCAGGGTCAGCGCGTCCGCAAGGTGCTCGTGCAGGAGGCCGCCGACATCGCCCGCGAGATTTACGTCGGCATGGTGCTCGATCGGGCCATCGGCCTGCCGATCGTGATGGCCTGCGCCGAGGGCGGCGTCGAGATTGAAGAAGTCGCCCGAACCCATCCCGAGAAGATCCTCAAGATGCCGGTCAATCCCGATGTCGGCCTGCTGCCGTTTCAGGCGCGGCGGCTGGCGTATGAACTCGGCTTTACGTCGCAGCAGGCGGCCAAGGCCGAAAAGTTGATGACCGCCCTGGCGCGGGTGTTTCTCGACAAGGACTGCAGCCTGGCCGAGATCAACCCGCTGGTGGTGACGAAGTCGGGCGACGTGCAGGCGCTCGATGCGAAGATGTCGTTCGACGATAACGCCCTGTTCCGCCACCCCGACGTTGAGAAGATGCGCGACGAGGGCGAGGAGGATCCTGCCGAACTGCGTGCTGCCAAAGCTGGCCTGAGCTTCATCAGCCTGACGGGCACGATCGGGTGTCTGGTCAACGGCGCCGGATTGGCGATGAGCACGATGGACATTATCAAGTATCACGGTGGCGAGCCAGCGAACTTCCTCGACGTCGGCGGCGGTGCGAAGAAGGACCAGGTGACGGAGGCGTTCCGCATTCTGCTGGGCGACCCGCGCGTCAAGGCGGTGCTGGTGAACATCTTCGGCGGGATCATGCAGTGCGACATCATCGCCGGGGCGATCATCGCCGCCTTTCAGGAGGTCAAGCCGAAGGTGCCGTTCGTGGTGCGCCTGGAGGGCAGCAACGTCGAGAAGGGGAAGAAGATGCTCAGCGAGAGCGGGCTGAACATCACGACGGCAGGCGACCTGACCGACGCGGCGAAGAAGGTCGTTGCCGCGGCGAAGTGAATCCGAACGCACGGACACGGGAGGGAACAGCATGGGGATGGGGATAGCGATTCCCAAGCCAATGAGCGCGGAGGAATTCTACGAGTGGGGCAACCGTCCTGAGAACCGCGACCGATTCTGTGAACTTGAGCGCGGGCAGATTATCGACGTGCCCAGACCGGGGAAACGGCACGGTTTCGTCTGCGCGAACGTCGCGGGCATCCTGGGGAACTTCGCGGTTACTCGCAAGAAGGGGTATGTCTGCTCGAATGGCACCGGCGTCATCGTCGAACGCAATCCCGACACCGTGCGCGGCACGGACGTGCTCTTTTTCGAGGACGCCCAACGGCTTGAGCTGGTGGAACAGGGCTACGGCGAGGAGTGGCCCCTCCTGGTGGTGGAAGTGCTTTCCGCCTATGGGCGAGGGTGGGTAGACCGTCGCGTGAGCGAGTTCCTGCGGCGCGGCGTCCCCTTGGTCTGGGTGGTGGATCCCAAGGGACGCACAGTCACTGTGTTTCGGCGCGGCAAGGATCTCCATGTCAGGGAAGAGATGGACGACTTGACCGGCGAGGACGTGTTGCACGCCTTCCGCTGTCGCGTCGCGGAGTTTTTCGCTCTGCCAGGAGCCTGACCCGCATGGCCGAACCACCAACACCACTGCCGGATCCCAGGCGTTTCGGCCGCGCTTGGGCCAAGACCGAAATCTTCCTGGGCCTGGCCGCCGCAGGCGCGGGCCTTCTCCTTGGCAACAGAACCTTTGCGCGGCCGCTTCATGAGGTCAGTTGGACTCAGGTCGCGGCGGGGTTGGCCCTGTTCGTGCTCGGCGGCTATCTCGCCCTGGCAGGACATCGTAGTCACCTGTATCGATCCAATATCGAGCTACGCTCCTCGCTGGTCGAGGAAATCCATCGTCTGAAGGACAAGGTTGAATCGCAATGAGCATCCTCGTTGACAAAAGCACCCGAGTCATCTGTCAGGGCATCACCGGCGAATACGGCACCACGCACACGCGCGGCTGCCTCGAATACGGCACGCAGATGGTCGGCGGCGTCACGCCCGGCAAGGGCGGGACGATGTGGGAGAACAAGTTGCCCGTCTTCAACAGCGTCGCCGAGGCGGTGCGCAAGACCGGTGCCAACGCCACCATGATCTTCGTGCCGCCGCGCTTCGCCGCCGACGCCATCATGGAGGCCGCCGACGGCGGCATCGCCCTCATCGTCGCCGTTACCGAGGGCATTCCGGTCCTCGACATGGTCCGCGCCATGCGCTTCCTCAAGGAAAAACCCTGCCGGCTCGTCGGGCCGAACTGTCCTGGCGTCATCACGCCCGGGCAGTGCAAGATCGGCATCATGCCCGGCTACATCCACACGCCCGGCCCGGTCGGTGTTATCAGCCGCAGCGGCACGCTCACCTATGAGGCCGTCTATCAGCTGACGAGACTGAACCTCGGCCAATCGACCTGTGTCGGACTGGGTGGCGATCCGATTGTCGGTACGTCGTTCATCGACGCGCTGCAGATGTTCCAGGCGGATCCACAAACCGAGGCGATCCTGATGATGGGTGAGATCGGCGGCACCGCGGAGGAGAAGGCGGCGGAGTACGTCAAGCAGCACGTCAGCAAGCCGGTGGCGGCGTTCATCGCCGGGCGGACGGCCCCGCCGGGCAAGCGCATGGGCCACGCCGGCGCCATCATCAGCGGCGGCAGCGGCAAGGCTGAGGACAAGATTGCCGCCCTGCGCGGCGCCGGCATTCTCGTCGCCGACAGTCCCGCCGATCTCGGCACGACCGTGCAAAAGGCCATCAAGGGCAAACAGTGATGAGCGATGAGTCCCAACCCGTAATCGCGAAGGTCGCCGGCCTGACTTACCTGCCGAACTATCTCGATCAGGCGGCCCACGATCGCCTGGTGGAGATCGTTGACGCCCAGCCCTGGCTGACGGAACTGAGCCGCCGCGTGCAACATTACGGATATAAATACGATTACAAGGCGAGGAAGGTCGATGCAGGGCTCTATCTCGGCCCGCTGCCGGACTGGGCGGCCGAGTTGGCGGAGCGGTTGCGGCGCGAGGGGTGGTTTGAGGTGCTGCCCGATCAGTTGATCGTCAACGAGTACGAACCCGGTCAGGGGATCGCCAAGCACGTTGACTGCGTGCCGTGCTTCGACAAGACCGTTGTCTCGATCAGCCTTGGCTCGGCGTGCGTCCTGGAAATGGCCCGTGCAGGGGAGAAAGTGCCGCTGCTGCTGGAGCCGCGCAGCGCCGTGATCCTGCAGGGCGAGGCACGCTACAAGTGGACTCATGCCATCGCGGGGCGCAAGCAAGATCGTTGGCAGGGCAAGGCAATTCCCAGGGGACGGCGCTTGTCGTTGACCTTCCGCAAGGTACTTACAGCGCGGGAAGCCCCGCTGCCGAGCGCCGGATAGCGACGCGAACGGCGTGTTCTCATCTGCCGGGCCGATGCTGGCGCAGCGCCGCGAGGGTCTTCTGGAAGTCAGCCGGCAGCGGTGCCTCGACCTCGATCACCTCACGCCGCCGCGGGTGAAAGAAACGCAACCGGGCTGCGTGCAGTGCCTGCCGTGGCATCAAACTCTCGTCCGCCTCGGGAGGCAGGTCCGCCACCAGGTCCGAGAGGCGCAACACATCGCGGCCGCTGTACACCTTGTCGGCCAGCACAGGACAGCCGACGCTCGCCAGGTGGACGCGGATCTGATGGGTCCGCCCTGTCCGCGGGCTGATGCGGCAGAACGTGTAGCCACGGAAGCGCTCGATCACCTCGTAGAAACTGCACGCTTCCTTGCCCTCGTCCTCTTCGGTGACCGTCATCTTGACGCGGTCGTGCGGATGGTGGCCGATGCGCCCCTCGATGTAATCGCTATCGCGGTCGAGCACGCCCGCCGTGATCGCGATGTACTCCTTGAAGATTTTACGGGTCTCGAATTGCATGCTCAGGTCGCGGTGCGTCTGCTCCTCCTTGGCGATGAGGATGACGCCGCTGGTGTCGCGGTCGAGGCGATGGACGATGCCCGGCCGGTAGTCGCCGTTGACGTTGCTCAGGTGGCTGAAGCGGAACTGCAGCGCGTTGACGAGAGTGCCGCTCCAGTGTCCCTTGGCCGGATGGACGACCATGTCGAACGGCTTGTTGACCAGGGCCAGGTAATCGTCCTCGTAGAGCACGTCGAGAGGAATGTCCTCCGGGACGGGTTGAGGGTGCGTGGGCTCGGGCAGGACGATGCGGATGTGGTCCTCCTTGCGAATCTTGTAACTGGCCTTGGCGGGGGTGTCGTTGACGCTGACGCCGCCGGCGTCGATCACCTTCTGGACGGACGAGCGGCTGAAGTCGGGGAACATGCTGACCAGGTACTGGTCGAGCCGCATGCCTTCGACCTTGCGCTTGACGATCAACTCGGCCGTGCGGGCGGTGGCCAGCGATTCGACCGGGTCAGGAACTGGAAGTTGCATGAGCATGGGGCCACGAGGAACGGTGGCCCAAACGTGGGCACGTTCAGAGTTGGGGTCGGGAATTTACTACTTGCGGCACCTGGGAAGTTGCAAACTTGCCGCCGAGGTTTCGCCTACCTGCCATCCCGGCTCAAGGGTGCCCTGGCGGGAGCTCCGGTCGGGGAAACTGTTCGCGCAGCAGACTCTCGATAACTTCGCGCCGGCCGCCAAGTTCGATGTAAAAGCGCAGGATGCGGCCACCTTTCTCGTCATCGGTCAGATCGGCCAGTTCCTCGGCCCGCTGCTTGGCGTGCTTCGCGAGCGCGCTGTCCGGGAACTTCTCGACGACCCGTTTGTAAGCGTCGCGCGCTGCCTCAAGGTGCTTCGTCGGCTCGCGCACGGCAGAGGCTTCTTCCGCGACCGCAATGTTGTAGAGTGCCTCCGGCCCAAGGATGGGGTCGTCCTTGCACTCCTCCGCCAGTCTCCTGTAGGCCTCTTTCGCCAGCGTGATCTTCTTCAGGCCCCCGGCGGCGTCGAGGGGGATGGTCTTGATGCCCTCTTCCCACAGGGCGAGCCAGGCGAGCTGGAAGCGGGCGGCCTTGCTCTGGTATCCGGAGGTCAACTTGCTGAGCGTGGCGATGTCGGCGTAATGGCCGCCCTCGAACTGTGTCCAGCGCGTGGAGTTCGTGGTGGTCGTACCGCGGCGCGTCAGGAGGAAGAACACGACGGCCAGGCCGAGGATGATGATCAGGATCCATGTCAGCACGGTATTCTTGCTCGGCCGGGCCTTCATGCGCTGAATCATGCGGCCCATGCGGTCGGCCAGAGCGTTGGTTTGCAGCTCTTTGCGATGTTCAGCCTTCATGCGGCCCCACTCCTCTCGTGCCTCTTCCGCCAGCGCTGTCAGGAATCGATCTCAATGAACTTTCCGTGATGATAGGCCCCACGGCCGTTCCGGTCAAGCTCTTTGGTGAGTGTGGAGCGTGAACAAGCCCACGGGCCGCAGCCCAGGGGCTGGAACCCTTCCTCGCGCCGCTCATCACTTCTGGCTTCCCGGCGAGCCGCCGACCACGTAGCCGGCCTTGCGCAAGCGGTCGGCAACCTTGTCCCCTGCCTGAGTCGCCTTGTCGGAATCAACGCCGGCGCGGGCGATCGCCGCGTACCAGAACTGCTGGCGGTCGCGCGGCGGCAGGTCGTCCGGATTCAGACCAAGTTCCGTGACGGTGTCTCGGTCCCAGCGCACCTTCTTCAGCCAGGCCGCCAGTTCGCGCCAGGTGAGACCGTTGGAGAGGATCGTGCCGTCCTCCCGGGCGATCCTGCGGCCGATGAGCACATTGAACACGCCAAGGGTATGTCCCTGCGCGAGGCCAAGCCGCTCTAGGCTTTCCAGAAACTCTTGCAGCGCATCCATTCGGCGCCCCCACCGGCCAAGCCGTCCGTGCGCTCCTGGCGATCCGTCACCCTTCGCCAGTCAGCGCCATCCCGTCCTTTTGCCCATCTTACCAACTGGCTGCCGTCGCCGTCTCGCACTTTCTTGCGGATCCTGACAGAGCGCGACCCCTCCCCCCAACCCCCTCCCCGCAACGGAGAGGGGGAGCAAGCCAAACACATCTCTTCTTCTCCCCCTCTCCGCTGCGGGGAGGGGGTTGGGGGGAGGGGTTTTCGCCTGAGTCCTTATAATGCCCGGGAGAATCCCTTGTGCTGATAAACATGGAAGAGGTCGCCAATGTCCGCAAAAGACCCTCCGTTGCTGGCGGTGCTGGAAGAACTGGCTACCCGCGCGAGTCAGGCCGACGCGGAGCCGCGCTGGCCGGCGGCGTCGTGGGAGGCGGTGCGCCGCGGCGGCGCCCTGGGTTGGGCCATCCCCCGGGAGTATGGCGGTGCGGGGCTCGCATACCTCGACCTGCTTGCCGACTATGAAGCGCTGGCCGGCGCCTGCCTGACTTCCTGCTTCATCCTCAGCCAGCGCGACGCCGCCTGCCGCCGCCTGCGCGACAGCGGCAACGAGACCCTGTGTCGCGAACTGCTGCCGCCGCTGGCGCGCGGCGAACGCTTCGCCACGGTCGGGCTATCGCAGTTGACGACCTCCCGGCAGCACATCGCACCCTCGCTCGTGGCGCGCGAGACGCCGGCGGGCCTGGTTCTCGACGGCACAATTCCCTGGGTCACCGGCGCGGGCAACGCGGATCATCTCATCATCGGGGCTGTGCTGGACGATGGCCGTCAGGTGCTGACCGTACTGCCGGCCGACCTGCCCGGGGTGCGCGTCGGGCCGCCGCTGGATCTCATGGCGCTGCAGGGGTCGATGACAGCGGAAGTTCGTTGCGACCAGGCGGTGATCGACCGGCGCTGGCTGCTGGCCGGTCCTGCCGAGCGCGTGGTGCAGTCCGGCCGCGGCGGACCGGGCGGCCTGGAGACGTCTTGCCTGGCACTGGGCCTGGCGGGTGCGGCGCTGGCTCACCTGCGCAAAGAGGCAGAAACGCGACCCCAGCTGGCGCTCGATAGCGAACGACTGCAGCAATTGCATGCGGCTTTGCGCCAGGACATGCGGGAGTTGGCGGAGGGGAAACAGCCAGCGGAACGAGCGGTGGAACTGCGGGCACGCGCGAACACGCTGGTGCTGGGGGCGACGCAGGCGGCCCTGACGGCGAGTAAGGGGAGCGGCTTTATCCGCAGCCATCCGGCCCAGCGCTGGACGCGGCAGGCACTGTTTTTCCTGGTGTGGTCGTGCCCGTGGCCCGCGGCAGCGGCGACACTGGCCCAGATGGCGTCCGGGCTGGAACCGCCAACGTGTCTTTGACCGGAATCGCGCTTGCGGGTTAGCGGCGTGAAACCCCTCCCCCCAACCCCCTCCCCGCAACGGA
>DASPXY010000821.1:0-3008 GCA_035637055.1 Gemmataceae bacterium
TGTTCAAACGTGGCGCGTGCCTCGTGCCAAGAATCCACTCCGCCAACGCAGTGTAGACCTGCCGCCTCCAGGCCGCTCGTGAGGCCACCGATCCCGCAGAACAAATCGAGGCAGAGAGGGCCTCCGTTCTCGCGTTCGCCAGCCATTTTCATCACCCCCTTGGAAAGAGCCTCAAGAGCCGATCCTCAAGCAAGGACTCGTCACCAGCCTCGCACTCCCAAACCACAACGACGCGCCAGCCAGCGTCCGCGAGTTCCTGAGCGACCCTGCGGTCGCGGGCTTGATTCCTCTCCACTTTCGCGAGCCAATACGCCCGGTTCGTTTTCGGTACACGGTGGCCCTGGTAACACCGTGGGCAACCGTGCCAGAAGCACCCATGCACGAATACGACGGTTTTCCAGCGCGGTAAGACCACGTCGGGTTTTCCTGGCAGGTTCTTTGGGTGAATTCGGAAGCGGCATCGGATTTTGTGCAGGATCCGCCGCACGGCCCGCTCCGGTGGGGTATTTTGCCTGCCGATCCCCCGCATAACCTCCGACCGTCGTTCCTTACTCAACGCATCCATGTCGCCCTCGCAACAGCTGCAAGTTGCTCAACAACTGATTTGAACAAAATGACAGTAACGTGCGCCAGCCCAATTTTCAAGGACAATCTGTCGATGGCGACCAGCCGAGGAACAATCACTCCCGGCAATTGTACGTACATTTGCCGCAGAGTCAATCCCTTTTTTGCCCTTTGTAAGCGAAAAGACCTGTGCAGAGTCGATTGCAAGCCAGGTATCTACCGGATAGCATGGCAGTTGGGGTGGATTGACGATGTGTGTAGAGTTACGTACTATCCCGGAATTCTCACGGACAACCTGCGTACAATGGCCGCTGATCACGAAACTCGGAACCGCATCGACCTTCGCGTTACCCCTGCCCTCCGCGAGCGGCTACAAACAGCTGCGGATCGATTCGGGCTGAAGATCAGTGCCTATATCCGGCTCGCTGTGATCGAGCGATTGGAGCGGGACGAGACGACGGAGGCACACGGAAAACGTCGAAAGGCCGAATCTTGATTGGCGAACATAGGGTGAATTCATTTTTCGGCGACTAATGAGGCCGCAAATGAACTAACACGGCCTTATCTCTGCAACGCGCCGTCTCTTTCGACAGAAACTATAGTTTTATCACCTCTATCTGCAACAGGAGCCCGATCACGACACCGCCGATCGCCATGCCAGGCGTGACGCGCTTCACGGAGAGGAGAGCTTTCCCACTTGCGGGTTAGCGAAGAGTGCTAACCCGCAAGCGGGGCTGCCGTTGACATCACTTCGGCAGGAGTCGCCGCACTTCCAGGCGGTAACACGTCGTGTTCGCGTTCGCGGTGAACAGCGCCTGACCATCCGGCGAGAAGCACAGGGCCTGAACCTGCGTGTCCAGCTCACGCGCCACCAGTTCGTCACCCGTGTCGGCATCCCACAAGCGCACGGTGCGATCGTCGCCGCCCGACGCGATCAGCCGCCCGTCCGGCGAGAAGGCGACACAGAGCACCGCCCCTTCGTGGCCCATCAGTTCGGCGATCAGTTCCTGCGACTCGACATCCCAGAGGTTGAGCGAACTGTCGAGCGAGGTGGACACCACGCGCTGCCCTGACGGATCGAAGGCCAGCGCGGTCGTGCCGCCGAAAAAGGTCGCGGTCTCGCAGCGCTGATCGATGTCCCATAGAGAGATGGCGCCGTCTGAGCCGCCCGTCGCCAGCCAGTCGATGCCGCCGACCGCCAGCACGCGGCGCTGCGGATGAAACGCCAGCGCCTCGACCGTGCAGCCATCCAGCGGATCGGGGATGAGCAGGATCGGCTCGCCGTCCTGGACCCGCCAGATCCACGCCGGCAGTCCGGCAGAACTCGCCGAGGCCAGCAGCGTCGAATCGGCCGAGAAGGCGACAACGGTGATCGGCTCCTCTGGCCCTTCCAGGCGGAAACGCTGCTTGCCCGTCGCTGCCTCCCAGAGGAGGACGTGCGCGTCGGTGCCGCCCGCCAGCCATTTGCCGTCCGGGCTCCAGACGACGGTGTGAACCTTGTCGGCGCCTTCGGCCTGCACCATGATCTCGCGGGTGGCGGTGTTCCACACCTTGAGGCCGGCGCCGCCGGCGTTGCTCGCCAGGAACTGACCGTCGGGGCTAAGGGCCAGCCGCGAGAGGGCGCGGCTGCCTGCGCCCTGACTGGATAGCGGCTGGCCCTGACGCGGATCCCACAGGTGAATGACGCGGTCGCCGCCGCCCAGCGCCAGCCGCTGGCCGTCTGGGCTAAACGCCAGGCAGCGGATATCGTGAGCCGTGCCTTTCAGGACATGGAGCGTTTTGCGCTCGGCAAACTTCCAGATGTGGACGGCGTTGTCGGAGTCGGCGCAGGCGAGCAATTCGCCGCCGGGGCTGAGGGCCAGCGCCGTGACCTGGGCGGCGTGGCTGTTGAGCAGGATGACCGGCTGCAAGGTCTGCGTGTCCCAGATGCGGGCCGTGGTGTCCCAACCGGCGGAAATCAGGTGCCGGCCGTCGGGGTGCCAGATCAGTGCGGGGATGCGGTCGGTGTGGCCCAGCAGCGTGCCGACCGATTTGCCGCTTTCGAGATCCCACAAGGTGATACTCTTGTCCTCGCTGGCGGCCGCGAGGCGTTTGCCGTCGCCGCTGATGGCCAGGGCGCTGATCGGCCGCTTGTGCTGGCGGAACTCGTGGACGAGCTGGTGCGTGGAGGCGTCCCAGTAGCGGACTATGCCGTCGTCGTGGCCGGTCGCGAGGAACGCCGGATCGGGCGCGAAGGCCAGGGCGGTGACCCAGACGGCTTGCGGCAGGGCGGTGAGCAGGTTGCCGGAAGAGGCATCCCAGACGGACAGGTCGTTGCTGGCAGAGGCGAGGACGCGAGCGTCGTTACTGATACACCAGAGGTCTTCGAGGTCGCTGGGGGAGTGCCAGGAGAGTTCCTGGCCGCTGCTGTTCCAGTGGCGGACGACTCCAGGCTCCTCAATGGA
>DASPXY010000822.1:0-4118 GCA_035637055.1 Gemmataceae bacterium
TTTCACCTCGTCCCAGGTGTAATAGTCGTCCTTGAATTGAATCCCCTCGCAGCTCAGATGGACTCGGCCGAAGGCAACACCCTCCTTGAGCAAGGCGGCGGTGGCCGCTGGAAGCAACTGTTGGGCTGTGACCTGTTGGATGTATCCCGCAAGGCGGTCATACTTCGACAAGATGTGGTTGAAGGAGACCTCTTTGCCATCGGTAAAGATGAGACGTAACCGCGAGGTCCGATTCCAGTCGGACGGCTGCGCTCCCCCCTGCAGGAAATGCTCTTCGGTCCGATAGACTTCACGGACCTCTTGCCACGAATAGCGCCATTCGCGGCCACCGCGCCGCCACTCCAGCCCTTCTTTGTAAAGCCGCACAGACGATACGCGAATGCAGAATCGCCAAACCATCGGGACGAGGGTCACCCCCGTAACACCAAAGCCAAAAGCGCACCAGCCGAGTTTATTGGAGGCATCTTCTGCGGTTCGAGTTGGGGCGAAGATAAGGGTGGCGACCCCGATGAAGACAAAAGGGAGCCCCATAAGCGGCCACATCCAAGTCCAGGTGAAGAATCCGCGCCAGGTGAAGCGATGTTTGGAGACGAACTCCCACTTGACCGAATCACTATCCTCCGCCGCGCGCGCGTCGCTCGGTTGATTCGCCTTGGCGACCTGAGACGCCCGAGGATTCTCGCGAGCCGACTGTAGAGCGGCGGCAGGGCCGGTGTGGCTCTGCGGGCTGGTCCTCAACTCAGACGCAGGGAGCGGGTGTGGGTTGATCTTGCCCGACTCGACGACTGTGATCGGGACCGGTTCTTGCTTGACTGGTGGAGGGAGCCGGAATACCTGCCCGCATCGGGAGCAGCGGACAGTCTGGCCGGCCAGTTGATCGTCAAGGTTGAACAGTGCCTGGCACGACGGACAATGGACCCGGATGGGCATGGGAGCCTCGCAGCGATTGATGAGCACGGCTCTGCCGCGCTTCGAGCGGTTCCCTGTCGGATGGCGGACAGTGTGGTCCACTCGCTCCGCGAGCGCATTACACTCCCACGAACCGCTCTCATGGTGGAAACGAATAAGAGCTATGCTACCGCGGCACTTGTGTCCGGGCAATTACAATTGTCCGAACCTCACGGCACAGAGAGCCGGGTAAGATAGTCGCCCATGGGAGGGGGCGGCAAGCAACTGCAGAATTGGGACTGGACGAGAAAGGGGACATTCAGACTGGACGAGAAAGGGGACATTCACGATTTTTGCGGTCCACTGGACCGCAAAAATCGTGAATGCCCCCCTCTCTGTTTCATCCGCTTTGCTGAGACATCACCACAGCACCAAAGTCCGGATCCTGTTGCACTCCACGGAGCGCCGCGCGCAGCTCCGGCAGCGCGAAGTAGGCACGCAGCAAGTTGTCCATCGCTCGCGATTGGATGAGTGTCCCTGTCTCCCAACGTGAGATCGTCGCTTCCGCCACGCCCAGCCGCTCGGCCAGTTCTTGCTGAAGCAGACCCAGCGCTTTACGACTTGCTCGGATCTGAACGGGGGTCAACAACCGCAGTTGAGCGCGGAGAGCGTCCGTGATCTGTTCATCGACACGGTTGGTGAAGACAAGTTCGCCGCACGCCCGGCAGCGGGGAATCTCCAGCGCCGGCACCTGGACCTCGTAAAGGCGCCCGTCGTGGTTGACCTCGGCGGTGTAGGGGACCGTCGCCGGGTAGACGTCCCGCTTCAAACACTTCAGGCACCGCCAGGGAAACGGCTTGTCGCGGCCGACAGGGTGCTCGTTTCGCGAGTCATGCATCATGGATATTCACCACATAGAGAACGGGATCGTCGGGATCTTGGGGGTCGTCGTAGAACAACCGAGTTTCAATGTACACGCGGCGCCCTGCGATCTCGAAGCGCAGGTCGTAGTGGTACTCGTGCTCGGACCACTCCGGGCGCGTCTCCTTCTGCTCGTCGATCACGCCAGCCGTCGGGCCATTCACGAAGTCGTTCATCAACTGCGCCACGTCTCGTGTGGTGCAACCGCCGAGTTCCTTGCGGACCCACCTATCGGCAAGTTCCGTGAACCGGATGTACCCTTCAAAGCGCCAGTTCGTGAGAGCGTTCCTGTAACATTGCAAGCGCTCGGGGTCAGAGAGTGGCGGCATCCCTGGCACCTCCTGGCGAGCCGACATGATGCTGCATTCCTTCAGCAGAGAATAGCAAAGCAGTTGACTTAAGTCAACTGAGCACTGGCCGTTGACAGCCAGGTATCCGCAGTCGGCGGCACTCCACCTCATATTATAACCGCAGGAACTCACTCCTTTCCGCCGCAGAGCACGCCATGACGCAACAGCCAACCTTCACTCACCGCCTCATCCGCAACAATCGAGTAGTTCTCTTCGTCACCTTCGTCCCGCCGCTCGGTCTGCTCGGTTGCGGGAGCGGAACCGGTCCGAATCCACAGGGACCGGCGTCGGTCAAGTCACTGTTTACCCTCGACACCGGCATGATGGACGTCTGGGGGAAGAAGAAAATCGGCCCGACGTCGATGGCGCTTTCGCCCGACGGCAAGCTCCTCCTGGCGATGGGCCTCACCAAGACCGGCAACGTCCAGGTCTGGGATCTCGACAAGCAGCAGAAACTACATCAGTTCGACGACCAGAGCGGCACAACGCGACTGCCCGTCGCCATCTCCCCCGACGGCAAGACAGGAGCGTATTTCCGACTCCGAAAAGGAGGGAAGATCGTCCTGATCGACCTGCTCTCCGGCAAGGAAGTCCGCACCATCCAGGACAAGAAACGGCGGCTCGATTCCTCGCTCACTGGGATGCAGTTTTCGCCGGGCGGGGATTTACTCATTATGGCCTGTCAAATGGAGATTATTGGCTGGGATCCCGCTACCGGGAACGAGCGCTTTACCTGGCAGGACGGCGCCAGGATACGAGCCCTGTCGCGGTTTTTCGAGGACGGCAAGAAAATCGCCTCGCTGAATGAAACGGCCACGATCAAGGTCTGGGACGTGGCGACGGGAAAGCCGCTGCAGACGGTGAACGACGGCAACAGAACCCTCGGGGAGTTTCTTGCGGTCTCGGGCGATGGCAAATACCTGGTCTCGCGCGGGACGCAGCCTATCAAGTTTTGGGATCTGCCGGCCGGCAAGGTTCACAAGGAGGTCGTGGAAGTGCAAGGCATCTACCCGAGCATCGTGATCCTGCCCGACCACCGGACCGTGGTCTGGACCAAGCCCGGCGGTTTGCTCCTGTACGACCTCGTCAGCGGCACCAAAAAGCAAGAGGTCAACGCCCATGAGGGGCACGTGCAGTGCCTGGCTGTGAAGTCGGATGGATCCCTGCTGCTCTCCAGCGGCGAGGATGCCCAGATCAAGGGATGGAAATTGACGCCCGGCGGGACCATCCAATGAGCCGGTTTCACCCGGTCACCTTGATGACGACCGCCGTGATGTCATCGACCTGCGGCATGTTCTGCGAGAAGGCGCGCACGGCGTGATACAGGTTCGTCACGATCTGCCGCGCCGAGTCCTTGCGGTAGAGACGCACCAGGTCGCTGACGCGCTGCACGCCAAAAACCGTGTTATCCGGTGCGCGGGCCTCGACGATCCCATCGGTCAGCAATACCACCAGGTCGCCCGGCGCCAGCCGCACCGCTTCACCCGCCGGGAACTCGGCGTCGGCCAGCACCCCGAGCGGCACCGACGTGCTGCCCAGCTGGCGCTTGACCAGCCCCAGCGCGTCGAACACGTAGCCGGCTTGATGGCCCGCGTTGCTGTAGACCAGCCGCCGTCCATCGACGGCGAGCCGCGCCAGCAGCAGTGTCACGAAGCGGTCGTCGGCAACATCGGCCGCCAGCACGCGGTTGGCCAGCGCCAGGATGGCGGAAACGTCGGTGTTGGTCTGGGCGAGGGCGCGCAGATAGGCGCGCGTCGAGGCCATTACCAAGGCCGGCCCGAAACCGTGACCCGTCACATCGCCGACGACCACGCCGACACTGCCGTCGGCCATCGGGATGTAGTCGTAGTAGTCGCCGCCCGTCGCCTCGGCGGGGTAGGACGCCCCCGCAATCTCGATGCCCGGCAGGCGCGGCGCGGCGGTGGGAAACAAACGCTGCTGGATCGCGCGGGCGGCGCG
>DASPXY010000823.1:0-7913 GCA_035637055.1 Gemmataceae bacterium
CGCGATTGGCCGCCGACTCGAACAGGATGACCCAGTCGCGGCGTTCGCGTTTTGGCTCGCCCACCAGCTTCGGGACGTAGCGCAGCATCAGGTACTGCTGCTCCTCGTGCGTAAAGCTGGAGAAGCGGGCTAGCTCTTCGAGTCGTACAGCCGGCACCTTGTCCAGGATTTCCAGGGCAACGTCGCGATCCGGCTTGATGTTCTGCTCCTTGAGTGACAGCACCATGTCACCCTTCTCGGGCGTGAGCGTCAGGCCGGGGTGCGTCGGGCTGGAGCAAACCTGGGCGGCGCCGTGCTTGACGCGGGCGGCAAACGACCACTCCTTGACGAAGTCCATGTTGTGGCCGCCGGGGAAGCGATAGCGCGTCACACCGTAGAGCGACGACAGCCGTTGCGTGTAGCCGAGGATGATGCGTTTTTCCTGACGGGGTTCGAGCGGGAAAACGCGCATCTTGAACGTGCTGCCATCGACCCATTCGAGCAGGGCGGGGTCGCGGCGGGCGTGGCGGATGCTCTCGAAGACGCCGCGGGCGTGGTCGCGCTCCGCCATGCCGCCTTCCATCAGGCGGGCATCGCCGCCCTCGGCGACATACATCGCCAGGCGCGAGAGCGAGGCGTCGGGCGGCAGCGGGAAGTAGAACGTCCCTTCGAGGCGATCGTTTTCGTTGTTGAAATAGGTCTGATCGATGGTGGTGCGGGCGAAGCCGTCCTCGATGTGAACATCGACATGGAACTTGCGCAGCGTGAGGCGCATCTCCTGCCCGCTGGGATCGACGGCGATGAGGGCGCCGCCGCCGTGCTGACTGCACGGCACCAGTGGCGACTCGGCGGCGGTCATCAGCTCGCGCGTCCAGTCGAGTTCGTGCGAGGCGCGCGGAGCGGGGGCGACGTCGCGACCGCCCGGTGCGAGCTGCTGGCCGGCGTGAATCACCTCTTTCAGATCGCTGACGTGAACCTTGCCCTGTGTGACGAGGACACCGGTGCCCTGCGGCTCAGCGCGAACGGCGAAGCGCGTGCCGAGAGCGGACACCTTGCGCCCTTCCGTCTGGACAATAAAGGTCGCTCCGGAGCCTTGCTCGCGCGGCGCCACTTCGAGGTAGATCTCGCCGGAGCCCAGCACCAGCCGACGCCGTGCGGTCTGCGTGACCTGCGTGTTCTGGTTGAGATAGAGGACCGACCCGTCGGCAAGAGTGATGCGGCGGCGCTCGCCGGTGCGCGTCGTCAGCGATTGGCCGACGGACAATGGCTTGACTTCAGGAGCGGCGGGACGCGGGCGCGGGGTGAGGCCGGGGCCGGTGTCGGCCGGGGAGCTGGTCTGACGCAGAGACGGCGCGAGGTCGCCATGCTCGTCCTCCGTCATGGCGTGCGGGGGTGTGGCCTGTCGCTGGGCAGCGTACAGGAAGAGGGCGACGGCGGCGACAGACGCGGCCAAGCCCATCGCCCAGCCGAGGCGCTGGTGCAGGACGGCGCGACGTCGCTCCTCGGTGACGGTGGGCGTCGCTGTGGGGGTGCGTTCGGCAGCGAGGTCGCGGGCCACGCTGCAGAGTTTGCCTGTCAGGACGCGCGCGAAGTCAGCGTCGATGTCTTCCGGTTTGTAGGCGGCGCCGAGGAGGCGCTCGACGTTCCGGTCGCCGACGTCGGCCGGACCGGGCACGGGGTCAAGGGGCAGGTCATCAGTACGCATAAGATTTCCTCAAAAATGTCGGCGAGCGGCGGGGCGTAAGCCCGCCGGTAATACTTCACCGGCGGGCTGACGCCGCGCCGCTCGCCGGGATAGAAATCAACACAATTCCGCTCCGAGATTGCGCGACAACGCCAGGAAAGTAGCGCGGAACGCCTTGCGAGCGCGGGTCAGTTGCGACTCGACCGCCTTCTCCGAGACGTGCCATGACGAGGCGAGGTCGCGGACACTCTGACCCGTGACATACTTGGCTTCGAGGGCTTCACGATAGTGCGGCGGCAACTGCGACATGGTCGCGTTGACCAGCTCGCGCGTCTCCTCGCGCTGCAGCAGTTCGTCGGCAAACGGTTCGGAGTCGAGACGGGCGTAGAAGGCGAGCAGTTCCTTGTCCATGTTGGCCCAAAGCACTTCGAGAGAGACGGCGGTGTGTTCACGGCCAAGGGCGCGGTGGATCTCGTTGCGCGCCAGGCCGGTCAGCCACGGAAAGATGTTGTTAGCGGCGCGAGCGGGCTCGTACTGAGCGAGTTCCTTCAGGGCACGCAGCAGCGTTTCCTGAACGACCTCCTCGCACAAATGACGGTTGCGGCCGACGCGATACAGGCAGAAGCGGTAGAGCGGCTGCAGCGTCTCGTCGGTCAGGGCAGTGACGGCGTCGGCGTGACCTTCCAGGGCACGCGCACGCCAGGCGGCGTCGAAGATGGAGCGCAAGTCCGGACCTCCTTCGCGGTTGGCCGACGGTCGGGGCGCGCCCCGCCGTCCTCCTGAACTTGTCTTGCCTCACGGGCCGGTCCGTTCTCTGTCCATCGTGTTATGTGCGCCAGCCGCCGAAATCCTTCGCGCCGGTAACGCCATGTAGAAGGTGCTGCCCTCCCCTGACCGCGATTCGACCCAGCGCCCCGGCCAGCATCGTGGCCACACTGGCGGCAACCGCGAAGACGGCAGGAGCGACGTCGGCCCGCGGCCGGACAGGTCGGGTGTTCACGGCTGCCTCCCGGTTCCGAGTGAGAATGGCTCAAAGACCCTCGAAAATGTCGGCCACCTTGCAGACGAACCCCGGCAGCACCTCCTCGCCGCTCAGTTCGTCGCCCTCGGCGAGGGCCGCGGCGCTGCCCCCTTGGCGGTAGACGTGGATCGTGCGGATCTCTGGATAGATAATCCACACCAGCGGGACGTTCGCGCGGAGGAAGGCGACACGTTTTGCTTCGACCTCGTCGGCAGTGTCGTTCGGTGAGACCACCTCGACAGCGAGATCCGGGTGGATGCGCATGTGTCCGCTTGGGCTCCGCTCTTGCGGCAACCGGCCTTTGGCGATGAAAGAGACGTCCGGGGAGCGTACCTGTTTCGGCGCTTCAGGAAAGATCTGGTAACTGCAGTCTGGCGGAAACAGCTTCCCGAGTTGGTGTTGATGGACATACGGGCCAAGGATGCGAAGGAGGTTGCCGGCGGTTTCACTCGACTTCGCTCCCATGTTGCGCTCCACCAGTTTACCGTCAATCAGCTCGAAGCGGTCGCCATCTTCCATCTCCAACAGTTGTTCCGGGGTGGCTTCTGCACTGGATTCGGCGGTTGCGACATCCTGTTCTTCCAGGGAATGGCTGCTCATGAATTCCTTCTGTTCTGCTTCTTGGTCAGGTAACCGCGGTGCCGTGTCGGCTCAAAGCTCAAGCATCTGCCGTACCGACTCGACAGACACCGCTTCCAGGCTCGGCACGACGAGGTCGGCGCCGGCGGCCTGTAATTTCTCCGCGGGATGATGGCCGACAAAACGTACCGCGATACACTTCATTCCGCCCGCCTTCGCCGCCTGGACGCCGGCGACCGCGTCCTCGATCACGACGCAGCGCTCCGGCGGCACACCGAGACGGGTCGCGGCGACCTGGAACACCTGCGGATCCGGCTTGCCGCGCTGCGTGTCCTCCATCGAGACGACTGCACCGAAGAAACGCTCACTGTCCGTCAGGCGCAGGATCAGGTCGAGGTTGGCGCGCGGGGCGCTGGAGCCGATCGCCTGCTGGAAGCCGGCCGCGTGCAGGCCCTCCAGCAAGGCCCGCGCTCCCGGCAGCAGCGCCACGCCCTGAGCCGCCGCGGCCCGGTAAAACTCCTCCTTGCGATTTCCAAGATCGGCAATGGCGCGCTCGTCGGAACGGTCACTAAAGAGGATATGAATAATCTCCGGATTGCGCAGGCCAAAGGTGGCGGCGAAGTCGGCACGGGTAAAGGGTTGGTTCAGTTCGGCCATCAGGCGCGCCCACGCGGCGAAGTGCAGCTCCGCGGTGTCCACCAACGTGCCGTCCATGTCCCAGAGAACTGCTCGATCGTCGGCTGCAGACTTCATTCGCTGTCGCTCCTCGTGTGGCCATCAGAACATATCGATCATCCATTCGCCGCGATGCTCCGGGTTGCCAGCCAGCTTGCGATTGACCAGATCCACCACAAAGTCCATCGCCTCCAGCGGAATCTGGCCAATCAACACCGGACATTCCTCATGCACCTCGACCACCTCCACGGGACAATCCCGCCCTTGAACGGTGAGACGAACCACCTCGTAAATGCCTGTTTCCCTGACCCCGAGGGCGTCCGGACGGGGCGGGTGCGCTGGCGGGTCAAACCCAGCTGGTCAATCAGGCGTTTTGGCAACGAGAGCATCATCGCTCCTGTGTCCACCACAGCATCGCTGACCTCAATGCGGCGAACCTTGTCCTCGGACAGGAGGCCGCGGTTCACGTTGTACAGGTCACCCAGATTCTCGATTTTGGCCGTCACAAGGACTTTTCCCAGCGTGGCTGTCTCCATTTGAACCTCCTCGCAAGTTTGGCATCGCGGAACGATTCTTCGTATTATACCCCGGTTCGTCCGAAGGATACGCGGCTGCGATGGCCGTAGACGCGCTGTCAGGGAAAAACCCTACAACTGAAGTGTCCGCCTGAAGCCAAAGTCGTCGCAACAAGCCCCTTTCCCGAGGGCCGGGAGTATGCGATCATAAAGACGCAGGCGTTTTGTGGTTCGGGGAAAGGCAATCGGTGAGTATTCCGGGGAACTTTCCCCGACCCCCCATCGTCGAAAAGTGTAGTTCATCGTGAGCGCCGACGACCACCGGCTGATCGCTGAATGTCTGAAGGGCCGCGCAGCGGCGTTTGGAGAGCTGGTTTGCCGTTACCAGGATCGCCTCTTCAACACCGTTTACCGGCTGCTGGACAGCGCCGAGGACGCTCAGGACGTGGTCCAGGAGGCATTCCTGAGCGCCTATCAGTCGCTGGATAGCTTCAAGGGAGATTCGCAGTTTTACACCTGGCTGTATCGCATTGCGTTCAATACGGCGATCAGCCTCAAGCGCAAGCAGCGCGTGGTCCTCAGCCTGCACACCGCTCGCGACGAGGGCGACATCGAGCCGCTGGACGCTTCGGAATTGAGCCAGCCTGAACACGCTCTGGAGAAGGCGGAAGAAGAACGCCGCATCCAGCACGCCCTCAACCGCCTCTCGCCGGAACATCGGGCGGTTCTGATTATGAAAGACATGGAAGGGCAAAAATACGAGACCATGGCGGAGGCCCTCCAGGTGCCGATTGGCACCATTCGCAGCCGGCTGCACCGAGCCCGGCTGGAACTGCGTGAGTTGTTGCGACAGGAAGAGGAGCGCGGCCAGTGACCGCCGCGAGCCCGTTCGTGGCAACAAGCAGCCTTGCTTGTTGCTGAGCGAAAAGCAACAAGCAAGGCTGCTTGTTGCCACGAACAGGCCCGCGGATCGGGAGATGAGACCAATGCTTTCGGATCAGGACAGGGAACTGCTGACGGCCTACCTCGACGGCCAGTTGAGCGCGCGCCAGCGGAAGACGGCGCAGCGCCTCCTGCACCGGTCGCCGGAAGCCCATCACCTCCTGCGCCAACTTCAAGAGGACGCCCACGCTCTGCACCGACTGCCGACCCGCAAACTCGCGCCCGACTTCTCGCTCAAGTTGCTGAAGACCATCGCCCAGCGCGGCCTGCAACCGGGCGGCGCGCGGCCGCTGCCGTCGCCGCGCAGCATCCCGACCTGGGTTGGAGCCAGCGCCGCTGCCGCCGTCCTGTTCCTCGTCGCGGGCGGCTCCTTTGTCTACTTTGGCGATCGCTTTGACACACAGCAGGTCATCCCTGTCCAGACCGCGTACGCGCCTCCGCCGCTCGATCCGATGGCGGCGGCCATGTTGCCCGGCGTCCTCGCCGAGTATGCCAAACCTGTCAAGCCAGGCGTCTACATTCCCCTGCCCGAACTGACCGGGCAAGATGCGAAGAAACGCCTGACGACGGAACTCCAGAGCGCCCCGGCGCACCATCTCGTCCTGGAGAGCCGCAACAATTCCGCCGCCGTGGATCGAATGAAGACCGTCCTCAAGGGCGCTGGGATTCAGGTTCTGATGGACCCAACAGCCCAGGCGGCGCTCCAGAAGAAGCAGAAGAAGCAGAAGACGACTTATGTCGTGTACGCCGAGAACATCCTTCCCGACGAACTGGCCGCCATCCTCAATCAGTTTGGTCGGCAGACGAAGCCCAGCGACCGCGCCTCCGAGAATGTCCTGCTCAATCCGATGTCGAAGAAGGATCTCCAACAGCTGGCGCAGCTGATGCGCGTGAAGGAGGCGCAGATCGAGCACGTGCGGCTCCCCGAACCGATCTTCGACCCGACGGGCAAACCACCAGCGAAAGGCAAGCCAAAACCGCCCGCGTCCAAGCAGGCGGAGCGCTTCGCCGTGGTGCTGGCCATGAATGGCGCCTCGGGCAACTCCCCGCCATCGGCGGAGGTTCGGCGCTTCCTGGACAGCCGCAGTCAGCCACGCCCGGGGGCGGTCCGGATCTTGCTTGTGCTGGAGGAGGTCAGCGCCTGATTCGCCTGAGAAGCTCTAACTTTGAGGCGAGCCGGGAGCGTGAGCGACCGGAGGAACCCTGGCGTCCTCCGGTCGCTCACTCCCGGCTCGCCATCTTGTTCGTGGCTCTGAAGGTGAATGGGGCTTTGCCAACAATGAGGGGGCGTCGGTTGACCGACGCCCCCTCACGTTTTCTTCAGCCTTTTAGGACAGGAAATCACTCCGAGGCGGCCGTGGCCTGACGGCGGCTCCGCGTCGTGGGCTCCTTCTCGGCCTTCTCCGGCTTCTCAGGCTTTTCCGGCTTGGCCTCGGGCATCTCGCCGTTGGTGGCCGTCAGCGTGGCGGCGACGTTCGGGCTGCGCTTCTCGATCACCTTGCGCTCGATCTCTTTCAGCAGGTCGGGGTTCTCGCGCAGGTAATCCTTGGCCTTTTCGCGACCCTGGCCCAGCCGCACGTCCCCGTAGCTCAACCACGTCCCGCTCTTGTCAACGAACCTGTCCTCGATCGCCATGTCGAGAACGTCCCCCTCGCGGCTGATGCCGCGGTCGTACATCAAATCGAACTCCGTCTGCCGGAACGGCGCCGCCACCTTGTTCTTGACCACCTTCACCTTGGTGCGCGAGCCAATTTTCTCCTCGCCGTCCTTGACGTCGCCGATGCGGCGGATGTCCATGCGCACCGAGCTGTAGAACTTCAGCGCCAGGCCGCCGGTGGTCGTGTTCGGGTCGCCGTAGCCCATCGTGCCGATTTTTTGACGGATCTGATTGATGAAGATCAGACAGGTCTGTGTGCGGGCGACGGTCGGATTGAGCATGCGCAGCGCCTGGCTCATCAGACGGGCGAGCAGACCGACGTGGGCGTCGCCGATCTCGCCGTCGAGTTCCGCCTTCGGCACCAGCGCCGCCACCGAATCGACGACGATGACATCGACCGCCTTGGAACTGACGAGCAACTCGACGATTTTCAGCGCCTCTTCACCAGAGGACGGCTGGCTGACAAGCAGTCCCTCAAGATCGACGCCGAGGCGCTTGGCCCAGGCCGGGTCGAGGGCGTGTTCGGCGTCGATGAAGGCCGCGACGCCGCCCTTGCGCTGAGCATTGGCGACCGCGTGCAGGGCAACAGTCGTCTTTCCGCTCGATTCGGGACCGTAAATCTCGACGATGCGGCCGCGCGGTAAACCCTTGCCGCCGAGGGCGAGGTCCAGGCTCAGCGACCCGGTCGAAATGCCGGGGATATCCTGGATGGCGTTTTCGCCCAGCTGCATGATGGCGCCCTTGCCGAATTGTTTCTCGATCGCGCTGAGGGCGTTTTTCAAGTCGCGGTCGCTTGCCTGATCCGCCATGGTTTCTCCTTGTGCGTTGGTGAAACGTGGTCCGTGGAAGACCGTCGCCCAT
>DASPXY010000824.1:0-3164 GCA_035637055.1 Gemmataceae bacterium
TCACCGGCGGGCTCACGCCGCGCCGCTCGCCAACAAATTACAGACTCCAAGCGAGGTGGCGGGGAACTGGGGCGGCAGGCGGGTCGCGCTGGCGGTGCAGGTGGCCAACTTACCGCCTGGCCTTCTCGACGTTCCTGGCACTGTCCTCGAACTGCTGGCGGGTCGGAGTCGGCGGCAGCGGCGTCGTGCCCGCGACCTTCCAGATGATGAATATGGTGGTCAGCACGCCGGCCGCGAGGGCCGCCACGACCAACAGGACCACGACGACCCAGCCGGAGCCGTTCCGGTCTTCCCTGCGTGAACCGCCGCCGAAGTAGTCGGTGACACTGCGGAAGGCATCGCCGACGGAGGTGATGGCGTGGTAGGTGTTGTGGACCTGAGCGTAGGTGTTGTACACGGCCGCGCCGTAGTTGAGGAAGCCGCCCTGGCGGAAGGCCCTCGCCCAGCTATCGAGGGTAATGACCAGCCCCGACAGCAGGATGCCAGGGATGAGCAGGAGGTAGCCCAGGTTGATCGCCACGCCGACCTGCGCAGCGTCGAGGAACTCGAACTGGTAGGCGGCCAGCGCCAGGAGGAACAGGTAGCACCAGCTGAAGCCGGAGGCCGACATGACGGCACCGCTCCAGCACAGGACGCGGGGCCAGCCGCCCGCGGCCTTGGCCTCCGCCCAAGACTTGCCGACCGCGTAGGCGTTCCAGATACTGATGCCCAGGTTCAGCAGCCACACCAGCCCGAGCAGCAGGTATTCCATGATTCCCTTCGGGTTGTGAGGAGGACGGCGGTCGGAGACGCAGCAAAGATCGCTTGCCGGGTTCGTTCGGCCTCACCTTGCATTCTACACAAGTTGCGGACGCCTGGGGGTAGGGCAGGCCGCACGTCAAAGGCAAAAGGAAAAAGGAAAAAAACAAGTCGGTTCTTCCTTTTGCCTTTTGCCTTTGGAGCGAAGCGACCAGCCAGAGGCTTTCCTACGCGATGTGGCTCTCCCGTTAGAAGCGGCCGTTGAACAGGTCGAGCCCATACAGCTAGGGCCTGCTGGTTTCCCAGCGCTGGGTCCAGGGGTGGAGGTTCTGCCTGGGTGAACGGGGCGGGTTGGGAGGTTCCGCGCGGTGCGTAATCGGCTCCCGCCAGGTCGCACCGATTGTCAGTTTGGGGTCGTAGGGTAAAGTGAATGGTAGCAGTACCCACACCACACAACACCCGAGTTCGACACCATGGCACAGCAGACCAACACACAGCAAGGGGCAGGTCAGGGCAAGGCGAACGGCATCAGCAAGATGGAGGCGGTCCGCAGAACCCTGGGCGAGATGGGCCACGACGCGACCCCTTCCGAGATGCAGGCATTCATTAAGCGGAAGTTCGGCATCGAGATGAGCCCGAACCATGTTTCCGCGTGCAAGGTCAAGCTGCGCGATCAGGCCAAGCCTGCTGCGGCGAAGCCTGCTCCGAAGCCGGCCGCGGCACCGCAGCCAGCCGCACCCGAGCCGCAGACGGCTGCCCCACAACAGGGGACGGCCAAGGCGAGCAGTATCAGCAAGAAGGAAGCCGTCCGGCAGGCCCTGAAGGAGTTGGGCAAGGGTGCCAAGCCCGCTGCGATCAAGCCGTTCATCAAAGCCAAGTACGGCATCGACATGACCCCTGAGCACATCACTACCTCCAAGGGGGAAATTCTCCGCGGCAAGGGCGGCAAGGGCAAGGCGGCCAAGAAGCAACTGGCCGCGCCCAAGGCTCCGGCGAAACCACCGCTTTCGACGCCATCGGCGGCCACCCCGGCGGGCGGGACACGGGCCAGCAGTGGGAACGCCGTGGGCAGCATCAGTCTGCAAGACGTCGAGACGACCAAGGATCTGGTTGGGCGCGTCGGGGCGGACAGCTTGCGCACCCTGATCGAGTTGTTGGCGAAGTAACCAAAGGCGTCACGGCAGTTCCTGTGGGGGCAGTTGTCCACAGCAAGGGATCCCCCCGGCGATGCTTCGGCTTGCTTGGGTCGCTGCTACCTCTTGGCAATCGTGTCGGCTTCTTCCTACCAGGGCGGCCTCCACCTGCGAGCGCCGGAGTGCTCTGCGAAATCCCGTTCGCAGTGCTTCGCATCGAGCCGGGAATAAAATGCAGCCAGCGGTTTCTCACAGTTAAGGAGTTCTCCTGCCCACCGCGCGGAGGCAACCATGAGCCGTCGCGTCGCTCTGCTGCTCACCCTCCTAGCCATGCCGTGCGCTACCCGTGCGGGCGAGGCGGACAGGGCCGACCTGGCCCGGAGGGTTAGCTATGCGAGCCAATCACTATCCGTTGCGTCACACACTCCAGTTCTGCCGAAGTGTCTACCAGCATCCTAAGCCACGATGTTACGCCGCATACCTGCGCTACGGACGGCATCTGGACGCCAATGCCGAAGGTGGTTCTGTCGTCGTTTTTCACGGCCTTGGAGTGGATCCCGACGACAGCCGCCGTCCGGCAGAGCGCACGCGACTTGCGCCGTCTGGAGATGCCCCCGCCTTCTTCCGGGCTGTGAACGCCCATATCGGGTATGTTCTCCATTCAGGAGGGTTCTTGCCAATCGGTCGCTTCAGCCGACGCGAGTATATCAGCCCCAACACGCACGTTTTTCCACTCGCGACCCAAGGGATCGCGCCGATTCTCCCCACGGTTTCGGTTGGCGCCCATCTGCGTTGGACCTGGGACACCGAACATCACTCCGGCCGGACCTGGCTCGTCCCGTTGCCGGGCCGCTGCTTCCTGACCTCCCAACCCCCGGCCCACGGCCCTTTACATCGCTGGTTGGTCGAACGAATCCGCAGGGGGAATCAGGTCAAGGGTGTGGACCTGATCAGCGGTCGTCATTCCCCGCTGAGTTTCGAGGACGGTCATTGGATGTATTGTTCGCAGAAGGAGTGGAGGCCATTCGAGGCTCCTGAGCACTGGCGAATCACGCTCGACATGGAGGCACTCTTGGAACTCGGCTACTCGGAGGGGCGTTCTACTCCGCGCAGTTCACCTTCGAGAAGATGCAGGAAGCGCTCCGTCGCTGTAGCCCGTTCGGTGAACTCGTGGACAGCCTCGACCCGTACGACGTTCCCTGTGGCCGCTTCGGTGAGATCAAAGGGCAGCGCCTGCGCTTCGGGCGTGGTTGCGGTCGCGAACTCAAGCAGATCCTGAAACTCGGCGTTCTT
>DASPXY010000825.1:0-5376 GCA_035637055.1 Gemmataceae bacterium
AGCGGAGCCGCTCCAGCGATAGGTCGGCGAAGCGCAATCCGCCCACGCATTCCAGCCGCAGGATGAGGGCGGCCGCGGTGCGCGGTGGCGCCCCGAGTCCTGCGGGCAGCGGTCCGGGCTGCACACGCGCCTCGGTCACACGCACGGGCCAGAGCGAAACCGGGTAGCCGGTGCGCCAGCGGCAGGGGTGCGGCGGTCGCCCCATCGAGCGCGTGCGCAGGCGGGTGTGCTGCGGAATGTGAACCCCGGTGGGCGGCAGCGGTCGTTGCGGGTCGCTCTCGAACAGAGCGATGGTCATCGAAGGGACGGGGGCGAGCAGGTGCGGATAAAGAACGCTGAGCAGGGCCTCGGTCAGTTCCGGAAAGTCGCTATCGATCTTGTGGCGAACGCGGCCGGCGAGCAGGGCGAAGCCCTCGATGAAGCGCTCGGCGTGTGGGTCGATGGTCAGATCCGGCGCGGGCAGCAGCCGTCCCGCCTCGGCGGGATACTGCCGGGCGAACTGCCGGGCGAACTCCTGCACCATCTCTAATTCGCGTTCGTAGTAGCGGTCGAGGATGTCGCTCATGTCGCTCGTGGTGGATGGTGGGTGGTGGATGGTGGGTAGTGAAACGCAAGAAATCGATTCTTCTGCACCATCCACCACCCACCATCCACCATCCACTATGTCTTTTGGACGGAATGCTGGCCGGTCAGCACTTCCAGGACCGTGTCGAAGGTCACCAGCGGCGCCGGGTCGGCCCCGACCTTGGCGTCGATGCGAAAGCGGATCGAGCGCTGCTTGAGGTCGTCCTCGCCCGATAGGAGGGTGGCGTGAACGTCGCGCAGGCGCGGCTCGAAACGGGCGACCGCCTGCTCCAAGGCGTGGGCGACCTCCTCACGCTGAGTCTGCGTGATCGCATTGAAAGAGGTCAGGTCAGGCATGCCGAACGCGTGAATGGAGTTGCGTAACCGCGCGAACTCCGGTGGCAGATTGGTCACCGTCTGGCGCGTGTTGAGCAACTCTTCCAGGTCGCGGCGTACGACCTCCATCAGTTGCTCGATGCCATAACCATACCGCCCCTCACTGCCGCTCGATTGCGGGTCGATGAGACGGTCCAGGATGGAAGGCATTACCCCTGCTGTTCGGCTCATGTGTCCCTCCCGTGTGTCAGCGTATGGTATTTCACCACAACGGCCCGCTGAAGGGAAGGATGAAGGAGGAAGGATGAACAAGAATGGTTCATCCTTCATCCTTCCTCCTTCATCCTTTCGACGGGGAGATGGCAACCGTTCGTGCCGTTGGTGCCCGGTGCCCGCGGCAGACGGAGGATGAAGCGTGTCGGCCCGTGCGGGTTATCCTCATGGCGAACGTCGCCGCCGTGCTCGCGAGCCAGCCGCCAGGCGGTCGGCAGGCCCAGGCCACAACCACGACCCGCCTTGCGGCCTGAATAGAAGGGATCGAACAGGTGTTCGCGGTCGGCAGCGCTGGGACCGGGACCGCTGTCCTCAACGATGAACGCCACGGCATCCACAGCGTCCGCCTCGGCCCGCACGCTGGCCCACCCCTCGGCCGGGGCGGCCTCGATGGCATTCCGCAATAGACAGCGCAGGGCGATCCCTGCCTGCTCTCCGTCGGCGTACAGGGTCAAAGGCGCAACGGGTTCGCTGAGGATCAGGCGAACGCGCCGCTCCTCCGCCAGTTCGTGTAGCGCGGCCGACGCTTCGCGCATCAGTTCCTCGGCCGGGAGAGGCCGTTTCTTCGGCGCCGGCGGGCGAGCGAACTTCATCAATTCGGTCAGGGTCTGGTGAATCCGATTCACCTGACTGATAATCTTCTCCAAAGCAGTTGTCAATTGTCGGCTATCGGTTGTCAGAGCCCGAGCGCCAGCGAGGGACAACGCTACGCCCTCGCTGGCGCTCGGGCTCTGGCCATCGACTGTCCACTGTCCACTACTCACCTTCTTCAGCAGATACTGGGCCTGGCCGGAGATGACCGCAAGGGGGTTGTTGATTTCGTGGCCGGCGCCGGCAGCCAGTTCCGCGAGCGCCGCCAGCTTGAGGCGTTGCAGTCGTTCGCTCTCCGCGGCACGTTGAGCCACCAGTGCCTCATGCAGGGCGTCCACGTCGCGCTGGAGCGCTTCCGGCGAGGGCGCAGCGTGCAGCCTGTGGTTCTCGGCGGCGAGGCGTAACAGGTCCGGAAGGAGAGGGACGGTCGCGGGCGGCTCCCAGGCGGCCTGCGGGTGCGGCGATACTGCGGATTCCTTGACTCCCTGAATCTCCGAAGGGGTTAAATCGAGCGTTTCCGCAAGTTCGCGCGGTTGCCCGCCCACCGCGAGGTTCAGCCCCAGGCCGCGTTCGTGGGCGAGGCTAACAGCCAGCTGCGTCACGCGAAACAGTTCGAGGTTGGCACCAAGGGACACCGCGAGTTCCGCGGGCAGGGCGAGGTGCCCCGTGATCGCCGCCAACCACCGCGGCAAGCGCCACTCGCTATTCAGACGGCGGGCGACCGCGGAGCCGTCAAGTTCGCAGGCCGTGGCTTGTGGGCTTACGTGGCCGAGCGCGCAGGCGGCCAACCAGCCCAGCGGAGCGAGCAGACCGGCGACCCAGGCGCTGTCTGGGTCGGAGCGGCCCGAACGCTGGGCCAGCAGCCGGGCGAAGTGAGCACAAGTCAGGCTCGTATCCCGGACGGAATGGAAGGGCCGTTCGTCCCAACTCAGAAAGGCCGGATCGCGTTGTTCCAGGTGCCGAACGGCGGCGTCAAGGGGTGCGGGGTTCTGCAAGAGGGAAAGGAAGCCTCCACCGGGAGCGGTGTTGGCGGGGTCGGCATGACGGAGCAGGAGCAGGACGCAGCCGGGGTCGAAGCGCACCTCATCCCACACCGCTGCGGTCGGCGCCCGGGCAAGCGCGACCAGTGAGGCGGCGCAGGGAGACAGCCAGGCAAGCTGGCTGGCAACTTCGGCCAATCCTTGGCTCATGTCGAGTAGTGAGTGGTGAGTGGTGAGTGGTGAGTGGTGAGTGGTCTTCACTAACCACTCACCACTCACCACTCACCACTCACGAAGGTTACGCGGTGGCCGGCATCGACTCGATTTCCAGCTGGCCGCACATGCGATCGATGAGTATCTCGATCTCAAAAGGCTTCGGAAGGAAGTCATCGGCCCCGGAGAGCCGGAGTTCCTGGATCTTGTCGTCCTCGATCAGACCGCTGATGCAGAGGATGCGCACATCTTCCAGGGTCGGGTCGGCACGGACGCGGTGACAGACTTCCTTGCCGTTGATGTCCGGCAGCATCACGTCGAGGACGATCAGGTCCGGACGGTACTCCTTGACCATCATGCCGGCGTCGAAGCCGGTCGTCGCCACCCGCACCTCGAACCGCCCATCCTCTTCGAGCACCTTGGTCATCAACTCGACCAGTTCGATATCGTCATCGACGAGCAGCACCTTGCGCTTGCCGCTCTCCAGGGCGTCGGTCGGGATGCCATTGTCCTTCATGAATTTGTAGAGCATCTCGCGCGGGATGCGGCGGAAGCGCGAGCCGGGCACGCGAAAGCCCTTCAGCTGGCCGTTGTCGAAACAACGAATGATCGTTTGCTGGCTGACCTTACAGATTTTGGCCGCTTCGCCGGTCGTGAAAACGGTCTTCATGGGTTCGTCCACCCCTTACTGGCCTGGGCCAGTCGTCTTGAGTGTGGTCCGCACATACCGCTTTCCGTGAATGGTTGCCGGACCGAAATCATCCTTGATTTGCCTCGCTCGTTCCGAAGCAACACCACGGCAATCCCTTCTTCCCGCACCTCGGCGGCGTGGAGGCACCCCCTCCACCGTTGCACTTGCCCCGACCCCAATCCATCAGCCGAAGTTCACAGGAAGACAGGCTTACCGAGATTGCCACCTACTTGCGATTATAACCGCATTGCCAAACATGTCAACGCGAATCGCCGCCCCGTCTCTGCCGCAAATCCTTTGGATACAAGCACTTTCTGCATTAGGACGAATTCCCTTTTCCAAGTATCAAATCTTGGCAGAATCGAGATAATTGCGCAGGGTGAGGTTATCTCACGCCTCCTGGCGAAGCCCCGCACTTCCCTCTCTTTATCGGGATTCCGTCCTCTTCCCATTGCCTGATTCTTCTCCAGATTGCCGAATTGGCCCGCTTGCGGGTCAAGAACCCCTCCCCCCAACCCCCTCCCCTGAGAGGAGAGGGGGAGAAGAAGACTCTTCTATGTCTTGCTCCCCCTCTCCTCTCAGGGGAGGGGGTTGGGGGGAGGGGTTTCGCTCTGCGGGATCCGCCGCTTGCGGGGCGCCGAGATAGATCAGCAGCACCGCAAGGTCCGCCGGACTGATGCCGCTGATCCGACTCGCCTGGCCGAGATTCGTCGGGCGGATGCGGCTCAACTTCTCCTTGGCCTCGAAGCGCAGTTGCGGGCACGCGGCGTAGTCAAAGTGGGTCGGAATTGGGCGTGATTCCATCCGTTGGAAGCGCTCCACCTGGGTCGCCTGCCGGTCGATGTAGCCGGCGTATTTCGTCTCCAGCACGAGCTGTTCCGCCACGTCCGCAGGCGCCTGACGTTCTTTGAGCGATGGATCGAGCGCGCAGAGCCGCTCCCAGTCAAACTCGGTGCGTCGCAACCACTGTTCGAGCGAATCGGTCCCGTGATGGTGACTGCGCAGGTACGTAGTCAATTCCACGATGGCCCGCTCTTTCTCCCGGAGGCGCTGCCAGGCGTCGTCGGCCACCAGGCCGACGCGCCGTCCCAGCGGCGTCAGGCGCCGGTCGGCGTTATCGTGCCGGAGCAGCAACCGATACTCGGCACGCGAGGTAAACATGCGGTACGGCTCATCGACGCCCTTGGTGACCAGGTCGTCGATCAGGACGCCGATGTACGCCTGGCTGCGATCAAGGATGAGCGGCGGCTCTTGCTTGATCTTCAGGGCAGCGTTGATGCCGGCCATCAAACCCTGCGCGGCGGCCTCCTCGTAGCCGGTCGTGCCGTTGATCTGGCCGGCGAAGTACAGTCCTTCGACCGGCTTGGTTTCGAGCGTTGGATGGAGTTGCGTCGGCGGCGCGTAATCGTACTCGACCGCATAGCCCCAGCGCATCACCTCGGCGTTTTCCAGGCCCGGAATGAGGCGCAGCATCTCGTGCTGCACATCGTTGGGCAAGCTCGTGCTGATGCCGTTGCAGTAATACTCCAGGGTGTTGCGTCCCTCCGGTTCGAGGTAGATCTGATGCTGGTCCTTGGCGGCGAAGCGCACGACCTTGTCTTCGATGGACGGACAGTAGCGTGGCCCGCGGCTGCAAATCTGTCCGGAGTACATGGGCGCCCGCTCCAGGTTGGCCCGGATCAGGGCATGGACCTCGGGATTGGTGTACGTGATGTGGCAATCGAGCTA
>DASPXY010000826.1:0-7606 GCA_035637055.1 Gemmataceae bacterium
TCCTGGCGTGTCTTCTGGCGGTCCTGGTTCTGCTCCACCCGGCGGTGCTTGCGAGCGTCGTCGGGCGATTCCTGCTGAGTCTATTGTTCGTCAACGTGGTGATGGTCCTGTTCAACTTGCTGCCGGCGTTTCCGATGGACGGCGGCCGCGTGCTGCGGTCGCTGCTGGCGATGCGGCTCGGCCAGTTGCGGGCCACGCGCATCGCTGCCGGCATCGGGGCCGGCATGGCGCTGCTGATCGGCCTGGGCGGCACCCTGTACCTGGGCAATCCCTGGCTCATGGTGATCGCCTTTTTCGTCTTCATGGCGGGCCAGGCCGAATTGCAGGCCGCCTACGCTCGTGAGTACCAGCGCGGCCTAGAGCCGGCCGACGAGGCGCCCGCCGAACCCCTGACACCGCCGCTGTTCTCGCTGCAATCGCACATCACCGTCTACACCTGGGACGCGGAGACGCGGCAGTGGGTCAAGGCGCCGACCGTGCGCTCCGGTCGGGTGCTTTGATAGAATGCCCCTGTCCCCGGCCAGGCACGCCGGGGTACCGAGTACCGAGTACGGAGTACGAAGAGAAGAAAAGTCTCTCTTCGTACTCCGTACTCGGTACTTCGTACTCCGTACCCTCCTTTCCAGGTCCACCATGCGCCACGATGGCCGTCAGGCCGACGAACTCCGTCCCTTGAAGTTTCGCCGCCATTTCACACGCCAGGCCGCCGGCAGCGTCCTCGTGCAGATGGGGCGCACCACCGTCCTCTGCACCTGCAGCATCGACCTCGCCGTGCCGCCCTTCCTCCACGGCAGCGGCAAGGGCTGGCTCAGCGCCGAGTACAGTATGTTGCCCGGGAGCACCACCACGCGGAAACAGCGCGACCGCGGCGGCAAGATCGACGGCCGCAGCGTCGAGATCCAGCGTTTGATCGGGCGCAGCCTCCGCGCCGTGGTCGATCTGGAGAAGTTGGGCGAACGTACTCTCTGGCTCGACTGCGACGTCCTCGACGCCGACGGCGGAACGCGCACCGCCGCCATCAACGGCGCCTACGTCGCCCTGCTCGATGCCCTCGCCTCCAAGAAAGCGTTGCTCGGTCCTGCCTCAAGTCTCGTGCGCGGCAGCGTCGCGGCGATCAGCGTCGGCCTGCTGGACGGCGTCGAGTTGCTCGACCTGGATTATTTCGAGGACAAGGACGCCGACGTCGATTTCAACCTGGTGATGACGGGCACCGGCGAGTTCATCGAGGTGCAAGGCAGCGGCGAGGAGGCGACCTTCTCGCGGGTGCAACTGGACCGACTGCTCAAACTGGGCAAGGTGGGCGTTGACGCGATCACCGTCGCCCAGCGCCGTGCCCTCGGCGCGAATTGGCCTCTGGACTAAGCGAACGCTTTTCGTTAAAGTCCGCCCCTCACCCGTATTTCAGATGCCGATGGTCGCTGATGGGAGCTTCGGCGGCCGAACCAGAGGAGGCACGGACCACCATGAAGCGTTTGCTAATGACGTCGTCGGCCCTGGCCATGGTCGGCCTGGCGCTGGCGACTTGCGTGTGGGACAGCCGCGGCCAGGGCCAAGCCTATCCCATCCCCGGCATGGGCAGCGGGCCGAGCGGTCCGCCGGGTCAACCTTATCTGCCCACCAGCCCCCCTCTTGCAGACAACCGCCAGCCGCGCCGCCAGCGGCCCGAAGAGTGGGACATGCCCCACGACGATCCGGGCATGAATCGGGACGTTCTCGTCGCACCGGAGCAAGGGCCGTGGCTGATCTACGTGACCAACTACACCGGACCGAAGGCGCCGTCGATGGCGCGGGAACTGGTCGCCGAGTTGCGCAGCAACCCGGATTACAAGTTGCCGGCGTTCGTCTTCAACTACGGCGAGGAGGCCCAGCGCAAGGAGTTGGAGCGGGTGATGCAGGAGAAGCAACGTCGGCTTGAGAACCTGCGCAGGCAAGGCTTGTCTGCAGACGTGGACATTCGCGTCCCGCACATGCGCATCGAGGTCGAGGTCGGCGTGCTCGTCGGCGGCTACAAGGATTTCGACACGGCCCGGCGCGACCTGGAGCGAATCCGGAAGCTCAAGCCGCTCGATGGCAGACGGGTCAAGTTGCCGACATGGGTCATTGGCGAAATGTCGAACTTCACCGGGGTAACGAAGCTCGGTGCGCCACAGCCGAAACTCGAGAGTGTGTCGGCGAACATTTTCTTGCGGGCGATGGTCGTCCGCAACCCGAGCATTCCGCAGAACTCCGCCAGCGAGAACCAGCTCGACATCGCCGTCCTCCAGCGCTTGAACGCCGACGAGAGTTTCAGTCTGCTGAGATGCGGCAAGCCCTTCACGCTCGCGGTCACGCATTTCGCGATGCCGGCGACGATCGAGCAGAAAGGCATGGGCAGCGGTTTCTTGCAAAAGATCGGTCTGGGCAGCAACACGAAGACACCGACCGACATCGCCAAGCACAATGCCCACAACCTGGCGGATCTGCTGCGCAAACGTGGCTGGGATGCCTACGCGCTGCATACGCGCACGGTGAGTTACGTGTCCGTGGGTGGGTTCGACAGTCCAACCGATCCGCAGCTGACCCACGCGCAGGAAGAACTGGCGAAGCTAAGCCAGCGTGCGGCAGAACTCGACTCGCGGATCCCACTGTATCCGGTGCCGAAGCCCATGATCGTACCGCGCTGATCGCTGCGCTCTTGGCGAGTGGTGAGTGGTGAGTGGTGAGTGGTGGGGGGGGAAGGGTGTGGTTGGATTGCATTGCATTGCACGCACCCACCCCCCTGCAAACCACCACTCACCACTCACCAAGAGCGCAGCGATCAACCGAACCACGCCGGCATCTGCCCCGCGGGCGGCAGTTTGACCATGCTCAGACTGCTGATCTGCGGATGCTGGCGCACTTCCTTGAGAGCGTCCTCCGGCGGCGGGTTGTCGAGGTTCAGCACCGCGATGGCCTCGCCACCCGGCAGCTGACGCCCCACCGTCATCTGCGCGATGTTCACCTGATGCTTGCCGAAAATGTTGCCGATGAAGCCGATCAGCCCCGGCACGTCGCGATGCGTGAACAGCAGCATGATGCCGTCCAGGAACGAGTCGAGGTGATACGGGCCGAGCTGTACGAGCCGCAAATACTGGTTGCCGAACAGGGTGCCCGCGGCGGTGTAGGTCTTCTTGTCGGTCTGCACATCCGCCTTAATCAGAGTGCTAAAGTCTCCTTTCTTCGGGCTGAGCCGCTCGACGATCTCGATGCCGCGCTCGCGCGCCAGCAGTTCGGCGTTGACGATGTTGACTTCCTGGGCCAGCCGATATTCCAGCAGTCCCGCCGCGAACGCGGCGGTGATGAGTTTCGTGCTGCGCCTGGCCACCTCGCCGCGATAGTGCAACTCGGCGCGCTGAATGGCGCCCTGGCACATCTGCGCGTGCAAAAGTCCCAGACGGCGGGCCATGTCAACGTACAGTCGAAGTTCTTCCAGTTCGGTGCGATCGACGGCGGCCATGTTGACGGCGAACTGCACGACTCCCCGCGTCAGGAAGCCAATCAGCAGTTGGGCGGCCTCGCGAGCGACGGCGTCCTGGGCCTCGACGGTCGAGGCGCCGAGGTGCGGCGTAACGACGACATTGGGGAGTTTGAGGAGGGGATTATCTCCTGGCGGTTCCTGGATGAAGACGTCGAGGGCGGCGCCGGCGACGTGGCCCGAACGCAGCGCCTCGGCAAGTGCTTCCTCGTTGATGATGCCGCCGCGAGCACAGTTGAGGACGCGTGCGCCGCGTTTCAGTTTCGCGAGGCGGTCGGCGCCGATGAGGTTGCGCGTCTCGTCGCCGCCGGGGACGTGGATGGTCAGGAAATCGCAGCGCGGCAGGAGTTGATCGATGTCCGGCACGCTCTCGATGCCGAGCTGGGCGGCGCGATCGGGAGCGAGGAACGGATCGACGCCGAGGACTTTCATGTCGAGGCCGAGGGCACGGCGGGCGACCTCCTTGCCGATGCGGCCCAGGCCGATGATGCCGAGGGTCTTGCCGGCGAGTTGGGTGCCGAGGAACTTGCCACCGCGTTCCCACTTGCCGCTGTGCGTGCTGGCGTCGGCAGCGGGAATGTGGCGTGCGAGGGCCATCATCATGCTGACGGTGTGCTCGGCAGAGCTGATGGTGTTGCCGCCGGGCGTGTTCATGACGACGATGCCCTTGCGCGTGGCGGCGGCGATGTCGATGTTATCGACGCCGACGCCGGCGCGGACAATTGCCCGCAGTTTGCCCGGGTTGTCGAGCAGGTCGGCGGTGACCTGCGGTTTGCTGCGGACGATGACGCCATCGGCCGCCCGGAGGGCTTCCTGGAGCGTGGCGCCGGTCAGGCCGGGGCGGTTGTCCAGTTCGATGCCCGCCTCTTTGAGCAGGTCGAGGCCGGAGGATTCGAGTTTGTCAGCGATCAGCACGCGGGGCATGATGTTCCCTCACTAGGGATGGAGAAAACGGTGGCCGCTGACTTACCCTTGATAAATGAACTTTTCGATCGTCACGAGACGCTTTTGAGGGGATACCTGGTAGATGACGGTCAGCGGCGCAACGGTCAGGCTGTAGGCACCGTCCAAAGCAATTCCGCGTGTCAGTGGCGCAGTCTCCAGGACTTGATCGATCTCGTTTGACGCCCGCGTAACTGCGTCCCGATCACTGGCCTGAAGCCAAATGAGCGCGAGGTCATTCTCGACCGCAACGGAACTGCGCACGCGGTAGCGGATCACGGAATTTCTCCTTCGCCCTCCGGCGGGGACACGGCCGTTGTCGAGGCTTCCTGGCGAAGGGAATGAAAATAAGTGAGTCCTTCCTCCGTCGTGAATTCCTTCTCCCCAGCCATTTTGCGACGGTTTACTTCCTCGTCGAGGCGCTTGAGGCGCGCGCGTGTATCCTTGAAGGGGAAGGTGGGCTCGTTGGACTGCCTGCGGCGCTCGATCTCGTCCCAGTCGACTTTCGCCAGGATTGCGGCCTTTTCCTTGCACTGCTCCAGATTCGCCGGCACAAACAGCCCGAGCAGTTTGCCTGAATTGTCGTAGATCTCGATTGGCTCCAGGAATGTGCCAACCTGCTTCAAGAGCGTGGTGTCATCGGCAGTCAAGGTAATCATGGTTGACTCCTCCGTAGGAAATTCGGAAGCCCCTCCCAGCATACAGCAGGCAAGCGCTTCCGGTCAACGGCCCGCCGGACGCACCGCCTCGGCGAATACCTTCTGCGCCGCCGCCACGCCCTTGCCCGCCTCCAGCGGATGACCCATCTCCTGCAGCACCAACTCGACGCCCGACAGTGCCGCCAGCACGTCGAACTGATCGATGTAGCCCATGTGCGCCAGCCGAATGATCTTGCCCTTGAGGTTGTCCTGCCCGTTCGCCAGTTTCAGCCCATACTGCTTCTCCAGCTTGCTCAGGAGCGTGCTGCTATCGATATTCGCCGGCATCTTCGCCACCGTGAGGGCATTGTTCGGCGGATTGGAGAACAGCTGCAGCCCCATCGCCTGGAAGCCGGCCCGCGCCGCGGCGGCGTTGCGCGCCTGCGTCGCCCAGATGGTCTCGATGCCCTCCGCCCGGATCCGCTTCAGGCTGACGCGCATCGCCCGGATGAGGGTATGAGCCGGCGTGTAGGGCGTGTCGGACGACTCCAGCTTCGCTCTTGCCTTTTTCAGATCGAAATAGAACGTCCGCGGATTGGGGTTCTTCTCGATCACCTTCCACGCCTTGTCGCTCACCGAAACGAACGCCAGGCCCGGCGGCATCATTAGCGCCTTTTGCGATCCAGTGACGCATACATCAATGTGCCAGTCGTCGCTGCGGCATTCCATCGCGCCGAGGCCGCTGATCGCGTCCACGATCAGCACGGCCGGCGTGGGGGACACGAGTTTGCCGAAGGCCGCAATGTCGTGGCCGACACCTGTGGACGTCTCGCTCAGCGTCGCACAGACCGCGACGGCGTCGGGGTGGTCGGCGAGGGCCTTGGCGAGCTGATCGGGCTGGACGGCCTGACCGTAGGGCACCGTCACGTTGACCGACTCGACGCCGAACGCCTTGCACAGGTTCTTCCAGCGTTCGCCGAAACGGCCGGCGATGAGGCAAATGGCCTTGCTGCCCGGCGGCAGGCAGTTCGCGATGGCCGCCTCCAGACCGCCGGTGCCGGAACTCGTCAGCGGAATGATCGGGTTCTTCGTGCGGAAGACGTACTGCAGGTCTTCGAGCACCTCGGCCAGGATCTGGCGGAACTCGGGGGTGCGGTGGAAGAAGACCGGCTTGGCCAGCTCAAGGAGCGTCTCTTCGGGCACAGGGGTCGGGCCGGGGGTGAGCAAACGCTGCTTCATGCGATGGTCCTTCCTCGTTGAGGTGAAAAGGCTTGACTTTCGCTCATTATTCTAAGGATTCGCGGCAACCGGGTCTGCGCAAACCCCCCCTCCCCGCTTGCGGGTTAGCATTCCTCTGCTAACCCGCAAGCGGGGAGGGGGGTTTACTTTTTGATACCCTGATTCCAGTAGATGCGCACGTTCCCCGTCTGGCGACCGACCGCGACAATGTCGATGCGCCCGTCGCCGTCGAGATCCGCGGCGGCCAGATCTTCCACGGCCACGCCGCCCGCGTCGATGATGTGCCGTGCCCAGCGCTTGCCGGTGCCGTCGAGCGCCTTGTAGATGCGCACCCCGCGGCGCTCGTCGGGCTTCTGGCTCAGGTCGTCACGAATGCCGATGATCAGCTCGTCGCTGCCGTCGCCGTCGAGATCCGCGCACCAGACGCCGTGACCCCACTTGAGCCGCTCGTCCAGAACGTGGCGGTCCCAGAACCGCTTGTTCGGGCCGGACCACGGCGTGTAGACGACGACCTGATGGCCGTGCCACGGCTCGATGGTCGCGATGTACTTGCGCACGCCGTCCTTCAGCCTGCCGAGCTTGATCTCGCTGGCGCCGCGATTACTCTTTGGGTTGGTCTGGTTGCCCTCACCGATGCGTTGGTTGAGCCATTTGCCCGGCTGCTCCTGCGTCAGCAGTGTCACTCCCTCATAGCTGGCGGCCAGGATCTCCGTTACTTTTCCCGCAGGAGCCGACATCGGCCAGAAGTTGTGGATGACGTGCAGCTTGTTGTCGAGCACTTCCGGCACCCAGCGGTCGCGCACCGGATCCTTCGGAATGCGATACGCGGTGATCTGCACGGGCGAGCCGTCCATCCAGTTATTCTTCGCCGAGCTACCCTTGCCCAGGAGAGGAACACTGATGAGCGCCGGCTTGCCGCTGCCGTCGATGTCGGCGAAGCGGATGCGATGAATGCTCGGCTCGGTGGCGATGGCGTGGACCGTCCACGGCTCGTCGAGCGTCTTGCCGCGCTTGAGCCATTGCAAGGTGCCCTCGGCCTTGGAATTCAGCCCCTTCCAGCCGGCGCCGAGAGCGAGATCAACTTTCCCGTCGCCGTCGATGTCGAAGGCATCGATGCAGACGTTGTCCGCCACGGTGCCGCCCTGGATGATGACACGGCGTTTCCAGGTCGGGTTCTCGTACCAGACGACGCGCGTCGTATCGGCGACGACGATGTCCTTCTTGCCGTCGCCATTGATATCGACGAGCAGCACGGCGTAGCCGACCTTGAGCGAGGTGTCGATCTCCTGCATCT
>DASPXY010000827.1:0-3751 GCA_035637055.1 Gemmataceae bacterium
TGTACTCCGTACTTCGTACTCGGTACTCGGTACTCCGTACTTGCTTCCCTTCACTCCGGCAATCCTATTTCTTTTATTCGCGCCGCGTCTTTCGGCGAACGGTTGGCAAGGTGTGCGGTTGCCGGGCAGTCCAGGTTACGCCAGGATGTTGCAGATCCGGTTCCCGCCACGCTGGTCAGCCGGCCTGGCCGCGCGGGGACGGACTTCACGAGGCAACGAGTCTTTGCTGCATCCGTCCGTCCCCGTTCTGTGACTTGGTTCAGTTCGCCGGTCGCCCAAACCTGACACAGTTGCGGCCTGCTTTCTTCGCCCGATACAGGGCGGTATCGGCGGCCCGGAGCAGACCGTTGACTTCCGGCGCTGCCGGTCCGTGGTAAACCGTGGCCCCGAGGCTGAGGGTTACCGGAATGTCGCGGCCGTGGTATCGCACGGGCTGGTCCGCCAGGCTGACTCGGGCTCGTTCCCCACCTTGCGGGTTTCTGCCTGGTCGCAGCCCGGAAGGATCACCAGGAATTCTTCGCCGCCGTAGCGGCCGAAAGTCAGACGCCATAGGAGGGTGCCGTCCCACGTTTGGCGGAGGCTCAGACATCAATCACGCCAGAATACTGCGGATCACGTTCCCGGCGACGTCGGTCAGGCGGAACTGCCGCCCGTTGTACCGATAGGTCAGCCGTCGATGATCCATGCCGAGCAAGTGCAGGATCGTCGCGTGCAAATCATGGACGGAGACGCGGTCCACCGCGGCACGGTGGCCGACGTCGTCGGTCGCCCCGTGATGGACTCCCCCCTTGGTGCCGCCGCCGGCGAACCACGTCGTGAAGGCGTGCGGGTTGTGGTCGCGGCCCGTCTGGCTGCCGTTCCGTGCCCGTTGCACCACTGGCAACCGCCCGAACTCGCCGCCCCAGATCACCAGCGTCGAATCGAGCAGTCCGCGTGCCTTCAGGTCGGCCAGCAGGCCGCCGATGGGCTGATCGGTCTCGCCGGCGAACTGGCGATGGTTGGCGGCGATGTTCGTGTGGCCGTCCCAGCTGCGTTCGTTCTCCTCGCCACCGCTGTAGATCTGCACGAAGCGCACGCCGCGCTCGACCAGGCGGCGCGCCATCAAGCACTGGCGGGCGAAGTGAGCGCAACGCGGATTATCGAGGCCGTAGAGCCGCCGCACCGCCACGGACTCGCGCTCAACATCGAGGGCTTCGGGGGCGCCCATCTGCATGCGATAGGCGAGTTCAAAGCTCTCGATACGGGCTGACAACTCAGCGTCGCTGTCGCGCCGGGTCTGATGCTGCCGATTCAGGCGGGCGAGCAGGTCGAGTTGACGGCGCTGCTGAGCGGCGCTCATGCCGGGACGGCGGAACAGGTTGTCGATAGGCGCTCCCTGCGGATTGAGGGCCGTCCCCTGATAGATGCCGGGGAGGAAGCCTGCCCCCCAGTTCTGCGCGTAGTTTTTTGGCAGGCCGCGGCCGAGGGTGTCGTACATCACGACGTAGCCGGGCAGGTTCTGGTTCTCGGTGCCCAGGCCGTACGTCACCCACGAGCCGACCGACGGGAAGCCCATGCGCGGCAGACCGCTGTTGATCTGGAACAGCGCCGGGGCGTGGTTGTTTGTCTCGGTGTGGCAGGAGTGGACGAAGGCGATGTCATCAACGTGGCGGGCGATGCTGGGGAAGATCTCTGAGACATGGCTGCCGGACTGACCGTGCCGCCGAAAGCGGAAGGGCGATTTCATCAGCGGGCCGACCTGATCGATGAAGAAGCCGGTGGTGCGGTCGAAGCCGGGCAATTCCTGGCCGTCGCGCCGTTCGAGTTCGGGCTTGTAGTCCCAGGTATCGACGTGGCTTGGGCCGCCGTTGATGAACAGCCAGATGACGGCGCGGGCCTTGCCGGCGAAGTGGCCCGGGCGCGGCGCGAGCGGGTGCAGGTTGCGCTCGTCGGAGGCATCGGCGGTGAGCAGACTCTGACCGTCGAGCAGACCGGCGAGGGCGAGCGTGCCGAAGCCCATGCCGGCGCGGCGAAGGAAGTCGCGCCGCGACGGGTAGTGAGCGGGCGGAGTGGCGAACAGGTGGGGAGGTTGGTCGGTGTTCATGATCGAAAATGCGAGTCTCAGGAGGAAGTCGTGGTAGGTTCGGGGCGGAAGCCGCTGGCGCGCAGTCGTTCGTCGCACCAGGCGAGTTCCTCGGCGGTCCATTTGCCGGGAGGCGGGCCGCCGTAGAAGAGGACGTAGGGATAAGGCCCCGCATCCCAACAACGGGTAAAAGGCACTGAGAGGTCAAGAACCGTGTCGGGATCGTCGTCGGAAAGCGGAATGGCCACACACGGCAACCGATTGGGCAGGGGGAACGCATACACCTCCTGACGGGAAGGCTCGCAGCGGGTAACGGCCACCAGATAATGCCAGGGGCGCAAGGTGGCGAGTTTCTCAGTGGAAACCCGCACGGTATGCTGTCCTTCGTGCAACAGGTCGATCTCGACGAGGTTGGCTCCGTTCTCCCAGAACTCTTCTCGTTTCCGCAAGTAGGAGGCCCGCCCGGCTCCGGGGGCCTTGTTGTCGGGGCTAAGCACTTCGATGGCGGTAACAATCCGGTTGCCAGCGGCCGGTTCGATGATGTGAATCAACGGTTCACGGACGGTTTCCCGCTCCAAGACGAAGACCGCAGGCGCATCCGGTTTGAGGAGGGCAGTCCCGGCGCTGGAGGGCCGAACCGTTGAGGATGTCCGCACAACCGACACATCCGGGCGAATCGGCCGTTCTGACTCCACGACATACAGTCGATCTGCGCTCACCGCCACGTACCGCGGCTTGAGCACGGGTTGCAATGTTTCACAAAGGTAGGTGATCAGACGATCGTGGAAATCAGGAAAGATCTCCGGCCGCTCGATGTAGGGATCCATTCCGGGAAAAGGTGAGGGCATCATGAACCTCCCTTGAACACGAAGCGTAGGTTTGCCATTCACGCCATTGTAGCGGCGGACGGCTCCCCACGCACCCTCACTTCCGCGAACTGCAGCAATCCATCGTTGGCGGAGGCACGGAGATCATTTCGCCACGGAAGGCTCCAGCCACACGGCATGCGCCGCCCGCGGATCGCCGAAGGAGCGCACCTCGATCCTCAAGGTATCCACTCCCGCCACCGACACCGAGCAGCTTTGCCCGTCCGCCTGCGACGAGACCGGCTGGGAACACCAGAGTTCGCGACCGTCCCCGTACACCCGGAAAACACAGGGCATGTTGGCACACGGCGGACCATCGTTGAGGGACACTTTCGTGTGGAAACTGGTGAACTGTTTGCGGAGGCGATAGCTGAGACTGGCGGCGCCTTCGTGCGCGGGCGGCGGATGCATGAAGATGCCGTGCGGCGACACTTTCCCCTGGACGCGCACGCCGTCGAACACTCCGGGTGGAGGTGGCTTTCCGGGTGGCGGGGGCTTGCCCGGCGGTGGCTTTCCCGGAGGAGCCGGAGGCGTAAACGGCCAGTACTCTTTCTGGCTTACCGGCAATTGGCTCAGATAGACCCGTTCGCGTTCTGAGCCGGTGAGCGGCCCCGAGGCCGGGCTGAATAGCGACGGCGCGAGGTGCGGCGCCGCGACGCCGGCCGCCGCAGCAAGGATGATCGCCAGCACAACCTTGACCCAGTGCCGGCCAGCGCCCGTGGCAGGCTCCCTGGCTACCCGTGTGTCTTCCGTCTGGCGTTGGGGCGCGGTCGAAACCGGCAAGTGCGTCGAGCGAGAGGCGGCTGGCTGAGTCTCGATCTGC
>DASPXY010000828.1:0-8007 GCA_035637055.1 Gemmataceae bacterium
TGAGCCGCCGCGAACGACTCCGGAAGGCGGGCGTACTGTCCGGCAACTTCTGGTTAGCCAAGTGGACCTAGTTGTCAAAGAACTTTTTGTAACCTACTTAGATTGTCCGATTTCACCGTTTGCGGCTTGACGTTCGTAAGACGCATTGCCAAGGCCAAGTCGCATAGAATGGCAATCGGGCGCAATTCCCCACACGTGAAAAGGAGATTCGTCATGAGTTCCACGCACAAAGTCGCCATTATCACTGGAGCGTCGCAGGGGATCGGAGCGGGCTTGGTCCGCGGGTTCCTTGATCGTGGCTACCGCGTTGTTGCCAACGCGCGGTCCATCGAGCCCGCCGCTTCGGCGGACATTCTGGCCGTCGCCGGCAACATCGCCGATGCGGCGGTCGCGGACCGGGTGATCGGCGGCGCGGTCGAGAAGTTTGGCCGTATCGATACGCTGGTCAACAACGCCGGGATCTTCATTGCCAAACCCTTCACCGAATACACCGAGGCCGACTTCGCCGCCAAGATTTCGGTGAACCTGGCCGGGTTCTTCCACATCTCGCAACGGGCCGTCCGGCAGATGCTCACGCAGGGCGGCGGCCACATCGTGAACCTGACGACGACGCTCGTGAATCAGCCCGTGAAGGGCGTGCCCTCGGCGCTGGCGTCCCTCACCAAGGGCGGGCTCGACGCAGTCACAAGGTCCTTGGCGATCGAGTACGCGGACAAGGGCATCCGCGTCAACGCGGTGGCGCCGGGCGTCATCAAGACGCCGATGCACGCGCCCGAGACGCACGGCTTCCTCGCCGGGCTGCATCCGCTGGGGCGAATGGGCGAGGTCCGCGAAATCGTCGAGGCGGTGCTGTACCTGGAGTCGGCCACATTCGTGACCGGCGAGACCTTGCACATCGATGGCGGCGCGCACGCCGGCCACTGGTAACATCTAAGGAGACGGCCATGCCAATCGTGACGATCCAGATCACGCGCGCGGGGACAACGCCCGAGCAGAAGGCCGCGCTCATCAAGGGGGCGACCGATCTGCTGGTGGACGTGCTGCACAAGCCGCCGGAATTGACGTTCGTGGTTATCCAGGAAGTGGAGATGGAGGACTGGGGTGTGGCCGGCTTGCCAGTCGGAGAGTACCGGCGTCAGGCCGGGGCCAGATCACTTGGTTAACCGGTCTGACAATGCCTTTTCCATCTCGCTTCGGAGGCAGGCGACCAATTCGGCTGCGGGGAGCGCGCGGGCGAGCGGAGCGCCTTGCCCGGCCCACTGGGCTCCGTACCCGAATTCCCCGGCCGCCTTCGCGGCGGCATGCAGCGCCTTACCCGCGTCGTAAGCGATTGGGTAATTCGGAATTGCTTCCCGTTCGACGCCCTCAGCCAAGGCGGTCAAGCGGTTGGCGAGGCAGCGGGCGGGGCGGCCCGAGATCGCCGCCGTCATCACGGTATGTTCCGCCGGAGGACCAAGGAGCGCGGCCCGGTAGGCCGCGTCGGCCGACGACTCCGGACAGGCGATGAGGGCAGTGCCCAGCTGTGCGGCGGCCGCTCCAAGCGTTAGCGACGCGGCGATCCCGGCCCCGTCCATGATCCCGCCGGCCGCGATCACCGGGATGTCGAGCTTTCTCACCAGCAACCGAGTTAACAACTCGGAGAAGCTATACAAGAAGCCGGGATACACGATGTGAATAACACGTGAATCCAATTACCAACAACGGGGCACGCTCGATGAGCAAGAGCATCGCAGGCGCCGCCTCCAAGATCACGGTGCAAGGGACTCGCTACCCCGAACAAACGGTGATTACATCGTCGCTCAGTATCCGTTGGCTGCGCGCTTCGGTCACATCGTCCACGTCTATGAAGTCTTAGAATCTGAAGGAATCGAACCCGACTTGGGCGGTCACGGATCGACGCGCACAACTCGATCATTGAAGCAACGAGTGCCATAACGAGCACGATCAGCGAAACGATTCCGAGCCGTACTGACAATCGCTGCAGTAGCACGACCTGCGCTGTCGAATGAAATGGGAGCGGGGCGTTTCGGAAGAAACGCCCGTTTTTTTATGCGCAAAGCGCGACTTGCCGGCACTATGTTGGAGAAACGGGCATTTCCGCCGGAGGCGAAGTTATGGCGAGGCCGCACAGGGAACCGTTACTTCAGCACATCCAGCGCCTGGCCGGCCGCGACGCGGCCGCCGGGCGGTCCGACACCGAACTGCTGCGCCGCTTCCTGGGCGAGGGCGATGAGGCCGCGTTCACAGGCCTGGTCCAGCGCCACGGGGCGATGGTGTGGCAGGTGTGTATCTCGGCGCTGGCTCAGCGCGAGGACGCCGAGGATGTGTTCCAGGCGACGTTCCTGGTGCTGGCGCGCAAGGCCGGCTCCGTGCGCAAACAGGAGTCGCTGGCGTGCTGGCTCCACGGCGTCGCCTTATGCCTGGCGCGCAAGGTCCGCGCGCGGAACCTGCGCCGCCGCACCAGCGCGGGCGAGGTGCTGGACCGAGTCCCCGCCCGGCCGATGGAGGATCTGACCTGGCGCGAGCTGCGGCAGGTGCTGCACGAGGAGCTAAGTCGGCTGCCCGAGAAGAACCGGCTGCCGATCCTGCTGTGCCACCTGGAGGGTCAGACGCAGGACGAGGCAGCGCGGGAGTTGGGCTGGAGTCTGGGTCGGCTGCGCGGGCGGCTGTTGCGCGGCCGCGAACTGCTGCGCGGACGGCTGGCGCGGCGCGGGCTGGCGCCGTCGGTGCCGCTGCTGGCGGCGGCGTTGTTCCCCGGCGAGGCGGGCGCGGCCCCGCCCGCGCAGCTGGCCGGCGCGCTCGGCAAGAGCATCGCCGCGCTGGCGCGGCACGAGGCGGCGCCGGCGACCGGCCCGTTGGCGCTGGCCGAGCGGTTCATCCGCGACTCCGGGCTGTTCTGGAAAAAAGTCGCCGCGACACTCGCGGCGTCCGTGTTGTCCTTGGTCGGCGTTGTCGGCCTGCTGGCGCACCTGGCGGCGGCGGTGCCGGCCTCGCCGCAGAGCGCGGAACAGGCCCCCGCGGAAAAACCCGTCGCGGCCCCGGACGGCAAGGACGAGGGGCAGGTCCTCAAGGACCAGCTTGGCGACCCGCTGCCGCCAGGCGCGCTGGTCCGGCTCGGCACGCTGCGCTTCCGTAACGGCGGCGTGGTTCGCGCGCTGGCCTTCGCCGGGGCCGGCAAGACGCTGCACTGCGCCGGCTGGGACAGGGTCATCCGCCGCTGGGACACGCAGACCGGCGCGGAGCTGGAGCCGCTCCACGGCCCGGAAAAAGGCCTCGTCGACGCCGCCGTGTCGGCCGACGGCAAGACCCTGGTCGGCGGCACCGCGGACGGGAAGGTCCATGTCTGGGACCTGACCGCTGGCAAGGAAATCAAGAAGATCGCCGTACCGGGGGGCAAGACCATTCGTAGAGTGGCCGCCGCGCCCGACGGCCGCACCGCCGCCGTCTCCGGGGACGACAACGCCGTCCGGCTGTTGGACCTGACGACGGGCGAGCAGCTTCGCGTGCTCATCCCGTACAAGCAATCACCGAGCGCGATCGCGTTTTCCGCGGACGGCAAGCTCGTGGCCTCGGCCTGCTACGACGGGAACGCCCGCGTCCACGAGGCGGACACCGGCAAAGAGGTCTGCCAACTGAAGTCGAAAAAGGGAGCCTTTGTGTCGCTCTGCTTCACCCCGGACGGCAAGACGCTGCTGGCGGGCGAGCAGAACGCCGTCTCAAGTGACGGCAACCCCCTGTTCTTCTGGGACGTGCAGACCGGTCAACTCCAGCGGCGGCTCGACGACGTCGCGGGCCAGCTCTGGGCCCTCCAGTTCGCCCCCGACGGCAAGACGTTCGCCGGCGGCACCTCGAAAGGGGTGATCCACCTCTGGGAAACCGCCACCGCCAGGCAGCTCCACCGGATCAAGGGCCACGCGGACAACGTGCAGGCGCTGGCCTTCTCGGCCGACGGCGGCGCGCTGGCCTCCGGCGGTTCGGAGCGCGGCGTCCGCGTGTGGGACACCGGCACCGGCAAGCAGCTCAACCCGCTGGTCGGACACCAGGAGCGGGTCATCGCCGTGGCCGCCGCGCCCGGCGGCAAGGTGGTCGCCACCGCCGCCTGGGACCACAGCATCCGCCTCTGGGACGCGGACACCGGCCGCGAGCTGCGCCGGCTCGACCTGACGCCAAAGGAGAAGGACCCGCTTAGGACCTCTTTTTCCCTGACCTTCTCCCCCGACGGCAAATGGCTCGCCGCCGCCGGCTACGAGAACAAAGTTTGGCTTTGGGATCTGGAGAAGGGAGAGCCGGCACGGACCTTCCCCGGCGCCCGCGCGGCCCTTTCCCCGGACGGGAAACACCTGGTGACGGGGGGCTGGGACTCGGTCGCCCGTCTTTACGAGACCGGCACCGGCAAGGAAATCCGCAAGTTCAAGGGCCACCTCTCCGGGACCACCTTCCTCAGTTTTACGCCGGACGGCCAAACCCTGGTGAGCGCCGGTTACGGCCCGCCCGTGGGCATACGGGGCGGGGACGAGGAGTGGGACAAGCAGACGTTCTGGCTGTGGGATGTCGCCACGGGCAAGGTGCGGCGGCAATTCGGCGGCGAGTTCCACCCGAACGGCCTGGCCCTTTCGCCCGACGGCCGCACGCTGAGTGCCAGCGGGCGGCTCTGGGAACTGGCCACCGGCAAGATACGCGCCGCGCTGCACGGACCTGGCGACGACCGCATCGCCCCCAACGCCACCGCCTTCACCCCCGACGGCACGTACCTCGCCTCGGGCAACGATGACGGGACGGTCCACCTGTGGCGGCTGCCCGGCGGCAAGCACGCCCACACGTTCGCGGGTCACCGCGGCTGGGTCCTGGGCCTGGCCTTCACCCCCGACGGCAAGAAGCTGATCTCCGGCAGCCTGGACACCACCGGCCTGGTCTGGAAAATGCCGCCCCTGCCCCAGCCGCAGCAAGCCAAACTGATGCCCGCCGACCTGGAGAAGCGGTGGGACGACCTGGCCTCGGCGGACGCGAAGGCCGCGTACCAGGCCATCGCCGCGCTCGCCGCCGCGCCGGGGCAGGCCGTCCCCTTCCTGGGTGAGAAACTCAAGCCGGCGGCCGCGCCGGGCCCCAAGCTGGTGGCGCAGCTGATCGCCGATCTGGACAGCAAGAACTTCGCCGCGCGGCAGAAGGCGACCGCGGCGCTGGAAAATCTCGCCGAACTGGTGGTGCCCCAGCTGCGTGCCGCGCTGGCGAAGCAACCCACGTTGGAGACGGCCCAGCGCATCGAGAAACTCCTGGACTCGGTTGCGAGCCAAACCTTGCCGTCGGAAAAGCTGCGTGACCTGCGCGCCGTGGAGGCCCTGGAGTACACGGCCACGGCGAACGCCCGGGCCATTTTGCAGCAAGTCGGCCAGGGCGCTGCCGACGCTCGCCTGACCCGCGAGGCCCAGGCCGCCCTGCTGCGGCTCGGTAGAGGGCCGGCCGCCAAGGATCCCGGCGCGGACCACTAGAAGAACCAGGAGCAGAAAAAAGCACCGCCGCAACCGAGATTCACACCACTACTTCAGATAGAGACCCTTGTGCGGAGAAGCCAATGACGAATGGGTCGCCGGCGAGGCTCCTGAACGATGTTCGGAAACTACTGGCTGCACAGGCTCTTCGTGACGTATCCGATCGGCAGTTGCTCGACCGTTTCCGCGCTTGCCGGGACGAAGCGGCTTTCGCCGCGCTGGTCCGGCGTCATGGGTCGATGGTTCTGGGCGTGTGCCGACCTGGTGGCGGAGGCCAAGTGGGACGTCAGCTATCTGAGCGTCGCGCAGGGCAAACCGGTGTTCCGGGATCTAGATCTGTCGAAGTTTGACGTGGTGCTCCTGGCCCCGGACGGGCTTACCCAGGCCACCGCGGCGGACGTCAAGCGGGCCCGGGCGTTCGTCGAACGCGGCGGCCGGCTGGTGGTCACTGCCCAGAGCGGCTACTGGGGCTCGGTCGAGGCGGCCAATAAGGGGCTCGATGGCTACGGCCTTAAGATACTGGACGAAGAGGCACCGATCGGCAAGAACAGGGTCATTCCAGATGTCATTCTGGACAAGGAGGCCTTCGCGCCGGAGGTCATCAAGGCCGGCATTCGCTCGGCCCGGTTCTTCCGCGCCTCGCCGATTGTCGTCTCTCCCGACAAGCCGGCTCGCCTACTCGTCAAAGCCGCCGGGGTCGGCGGGCCGAAGGACGGCTTCGTGGCGGTCGCTAAAGCGGGCAAGGGGGAGGTAGTGGCGCTGGGCCAATCGCTCTAGTGGAATTGGGTCAGCGAGCACCAGGCCAGGGGGACCGACAACGCCAGGCTGCTCCGACTGCTGCTCACTCCTACCGCGGAGAAGCCCAGGAAGAAGAACTGATCGCCTCAGCGAGCAAGGCGCCGTGGGTTCGGTTGTCGAATCGACGGCGTCGTTGCTGTTGTTGCACGCGCAGGCCACGGCGGCGGTCCCGTTTGCGCTGGCCGAATCCATCGTCCGACCCGCCGCCCAGTTCGCCTCACAAACCGCAGGCGTGCCCGAAAGCGTCGTCGCCCTCAGGTTCCGAGCCCTGAGGGCCCGACGCCGGTCGGTTCCGACCGGGAGGCCATCAACAGCTCTGCGCGACCAAGACGGTAACTTGCGCCAGGTTTCAGGCTTTTTGGGCGCGGCGGCGGTACGGCGAACCGGGGCGCTCGGTGAAGTAGCGTTCCCGGCGCCCGTCCTCACTGCGTACCGCCGCCCGCAGCTGCAAGACCGCCTCCGCCCCCTCCGGGCGGTTCCCGTAGTGCTGCCGGCTCTTGACGCGCGCGGTGAACTCCCCCACCAGCGACGCGGCCAGGCTGCTGGTGATCGGTAAGCCCGCCCGCCGATAGCGTGGGTCGTCCCTGCGCGGCGCGTTGTGCGTCAGGTAGCTCAGCGCCTCCGCCACCGCCCGCCGCGCGTCGGTCCGGGGCAACTCCGCCCCCGGCGGCCCTCGCCCCACCTGCACCTGCCACGTCGGCAACTCGGCCACCACCGCGTGGACGCGGCCGCGCCAGCACGCGCCCAGCCACGTCACGTATTGGTCCCAGCGCGCCGTCGCCGTCGCCCGCACCGCCCAGGCCGCCGTGGCCACGGAGCACAGCACGTGCAGGAAGTCCACGATCGGCTCGCAGTCGGCGAAGTGGGCCCGCTGGCTGGCCCAGTTGGACGCCGCCCCGTCCGCGACAAACGCGCGGCGCGGCGTGCGGTAGAAGTCCCGCTCCTGCGCCGCCGCCGCCACCAGCCGCCCGAAGGCCTGACTGTCCGCCCTGCTGGCCACGCACGTCCGCAACTGCTGGCGCGGCGCCCACGGCTCGGCGCCGGGCGCGGCCGCTGTCGGCGCCGTGACGGCCGCGGGGCTCGGCAGGGCTTCGCCGGCTTGGCCAGCCATCGGCCGCACCAGCCGCTCCACCCGCCGCGGCTGCAGGAACGACGGCGGCGGCTCCGGTTGCGGGTCGTGCGCGTGGACGTCCCCCTGGAGGGTCGCCCAGCAGGCGACCTTGTCCTCCTGGTTCTCCTGCGCATGGACGCCTGGCCCCGCGGCGGGGGCACGGGTGCGCAGGCGGCCGCCATCGACCGCGACGGCCACCAGGGCGGGCGTCTGGGCCACGCGCGCCGGCAGGCGGCGGCCCACCGCCGCCTTGGCGTCGCGCTGCCGCGCCAGGTCGACGCCCCCCTCCTGGGCCAGGGTGCGGACGTGCTGCGGGGCGATCGTCAGGCCCGCCAGCGCCAGCGCGAAGGCGGCATCGGCCAAGGAGCCCAGGCGGCCGGCGGCCGCGGCGATCAGCCGCCAGGCGGCCGGGCTGTAGGCGTGGTTCTTGAGGCGCAGCAGCGGCCGCTGGGGGGAAAAAGTCCCGCCGCCAGGCGGGACCGTGGCCGACCGGTTCGCTCTGGTCGACGGCCCCACCGGGCAACTGCAGGGTGCGGGGTTGGCGCTGCACGGCCCAGGGGGTGCCGCAGTCGGGACAGGGTACTTGTTCGCCGCGGGCCTGGGCTGGTTGTT